>NZ_CP132480.1:5843670-6006590 GCF_030770395.1 Telluria beijingensis
GGTGGTTAGCAGTAGGCCGAAACATGCTTAAGAATGTTCAATCCTGCGTGATTTGAGTAGGTCTCGACCCTTTATCGCCATCGGCAGCTGCACCTGGTTGCCGGCGAAGATGTTGGTAGCGGGTTCCACTGTCGCCGCCTGTGAAGAACAAGACGCTGGCATGGACCGGAAACCCGAAAATGCTGCGCGCAATGCAAAACGCCGATCTACTATGGATCGGCGTTTCGTCAAGTATGTTCTTGGTGGCCCGGGGCGGAATCGAACCACCGACACAAGGATTTTCAATCCTCTGCTCTACCAACTGAGCTACCAGGCCAAGAGAGGCACGATTATAGCCAGCGATTTTCGGTTGCGCAAGTACTTGTTGAAGCATTGTTTGGGTGCGGCGTTGGCATATCGCTATAATGTTCCCCATGACCACGCCCACGACCTCCACCACCCGGACCGATGTCTGTATCGTCGGCAACGGCGCCATCGCCAAGACCACCGCCCTCGGCTTTGCCCAGGCCGGGCACAGCGTGACCCTGCTGGCGCCGCCCGCGCGCGCCGGGACGGACGCGCCGGCGACGGCGTCGGCGTCGGCCGCGGAGCGTCCGTGGGACGTGCGTGTTTACGCGCTCAACCACACGGCCCACGACCTGCTGGCCTCGCTCAAGGTGTGGGGCGCCCTCGACCTGGCGCGGGTCGCCGCGGTCGATGCGATGGACGTGCACGGCGACGGCCAGAATGGCGGCAACCTCGGTTTCGACGCCTTCGGGGCCCGGGTCGGCACCCTGGCCTGGATCGTCGAAGACCATAACCTGAACGGGGCGCTCGATGCCGCGCTCAAGTTCGCCCACAATGTGCAGCGAATCGAAGGCCGCGCCTGCGAGCTCGGCTGCATCGAGGAGGGCGCTGTGGTACGCCTGGAAGACGGCCGCCGCATCGAGTGCGCGCTGCTGGTCGGGGCCGACGGCCGCGAATCCTGGGTGCGCGGGCAATGCGATATCGGGGTCGACTACCGCATGTACCACCAGCGCGCCATCGTCACCAACTTCGCCTGCGACAAGCCGCACCATGGCGTGGCCCACCAGTGGTTCACCTGCGCCGACGGCATCGTCGCCCTGCTGCCGCTGCCGGGCAACCGCGTCTCGCTGGTGTGGTCGGCGCCCGAGACGCTGGCCGACACGCTGATGGACGAATCGCTGGGCGAACTCGCGATCCGGCTCGGCGAGTATGCCGACGACAAGCTGGGCGCCCTGCGTCCGTTGCAGCCCGAAACGGTGGCGGCGGTGCCGCTGGCGCTGGTCAAGCCGCATGCGATCGTGGCGCCGCGCGTGGCGCTGGTGGGCGACGCCGCCCACGCCGTGCATCCGCTGGCCGGCCATGGCATGAACCTCGGTTTCGGCGACGTGGTTGACCTGCTGGCCGTCGTACGCGAGCGCGAGGAGCGGCGCGCCATCGGCGACGAGCGGGTGCTGGCGCGCTATGCCCGCAAGCGCAAGGAAGACGTGCTCATGATGCAACTGGCGACCGATGGCCTGGAGCGCCTGTTCGGCGCCAATCTGGAGCCGCTGCGCGTGGTGCGCAATATCGGACTCAACTTGCTTGATAAAATGCCCGCAGTGAAGCGGCGCCTGATGGCGCATGCGATGGGCAAGTCATCAATCTGAGGAAATCAAGCATGGTCAAAATGAAGCTCGCCGTCCTGCTGGCGACAGCACTGCTCGCGTCGTGTGTCGACGCGCAGAACACGGTCGAGGCAGGCATCAGGAAGGCGCTCGAACCGCACCTGGGCGGCGCCAAGATCGAGTCGGTCAAGGAGACGCCCTACGGCGGCCTGTATGAAGTGCGGGTCGCGGGCGACATCCTGTATACAGACAAGAAGGGCGAGTTCCTGGTGATCGGCCAGGTGTACGACGTCAAGAGTTCGCGCAATCTCACGCGCGAGCGACTGGACGACATCAACAAGATCAAGTTCAGCGACCTGCCGCTCGAGATGGCGCTCAAGCAGGTCAAGGGCAACGGCAAGCGCGTGATCGCGGTGTTCGAGGACCCGAACTGCGGCTACTGCAAGCGCCTGCGCCAGACCACGCTCAAGGACATCGACAACGTCACCATCTATACCTTCATGTACAACATCCTGTCCGAGGATTCGTTCACGAAGTCGAAGAATATCTGGTGCGCGTCCAACCGCAACAAGGCCTGGGATGACTGGATGATCAGCGGCAAGGTGCCGCCAGCGGCGCCGGCTGCCTGCGAATCGCCGAACGACAAGGTGCTGGCGCTCGGCCAGAAGCTGCGCATCACCGGCACGCCGGCCATCTTCTTCGCCGACGGCACCCGCATCCCGGGCGCGATCGACCTGAAGTCGCTCGAAGCCAAGTTCGACTCGCTGGAAGGCAAGGCACGGTAACGTCGACCGGGGGAGGTGCATGCTCACACTGAACATCAACGGACGCGACCTGCAAGTCGACGCCGATCCCGCCACCCCCTTGCTGTGGGCATTGCGTGACCACCTCAATCTCACCGGCACCAAGTTCGGCTGCGGCGCGGCCCTGTGCGGCGCCTGCACCGTGCACCTGGACGGCGTCCCGATCCGCTCCTGCGTCATGCCGCTCTCGGTGGTCGTGGGCAAGGCCATCGCCACCATCGAGGCGATGGCGGGCGACCGCGTCGGCAAGGCGGTCCAGGATGCCTGGGTGCGGCACGGCGTGCCGCAATGCGGCTACTGCCAGAGCGGCCAGGTGATGAGCGCCGTCGCGCTGCTGCGCGCCACCCCGCGTCCGCGCGACGCCGAGATCGACGACGCGATGAGCGGCAACCTGTGCCGCTGCGGCACCTACCAGCGGATCCGCGCGGCCATCAAGGATGCCGCCGCGACCCTGGACACATGACGGCATGAAAACACGATGAGCGCATGGCACTGACCGGCATCCTGCTGGCCGCGGGGCGGGGCCGCCGCTTCGACCCCGCCGGCGCGCGCAACAAGCTGCTGCAACGCCTGCCCCGCGGCGAGCTGGTGGTCGAGGCCAGCGCGGGCAAGCTGCTGGCCGTGTTCGCGCGCGTGGTGGCGGTGGTGCCGCCGCACGATGGCGGCGTGGCGGAGGCGCTGCGCCGGCTCGGCTGCGAGGTCACCGTCTGCCCGGATGCCGACGGCGGCATGGGCCTGTCGCTGGCGCATGCGATCCGCCATTCGCTGCCCGGCCAGCCGCCCGGCCAGGGCTGGCTGGTGGCGCTGGGCGACATGCCCTTCGTCGACCCATCCACCCTGCGCGCACTGGACAGCGCCGTCAAGGAGGGCGCCGCCATCGCCGCGCCGCTGTACGAGGGCCGGCGCGGCAACCCGGTCGCCTTCGGTCCTGCGCATCGTGACGCCCTGCTGGCGCTGGACGGCGACCAGGGCGCGCGGCGCCTGCTCGCCGCCAGCCCGGTCGTCGCGATCGTCGTGGCGGACGCCGGCGTCCTGCACGACATCGATTCGCCTGCCGACCTGGCTGGCTAGTCCACCCATCACGCATGGCGGACGTTTTTGCTTCGTCCGATGGATTACACTATGCCCATTCGGCGCGTCCCGAGAGACCATACAAGAAGATCATGAAAAAGCCATCGCAGAAAAAGCAGAACGCCATCCACTACACCATCGTTCCCAAGGACCTGGCCGGTCACCTGTTCAACGTCACTGTCACGGTCGCCAATCCCGACCCCGACGGCCAGGTATTCGCGCTGCCGGCCTGGATCCCGGGCAGCTACATGATCCGCGAGTTCGCGCGCAATATCGTGCGCATCCGGGCCGAGAGCGGCGAAGGTGGAGAACAAAAGGCCGTCGCGCTCACCAAGCTCGATAAGCATTCGTGGCGCGCCGCGCCCGGCGCCGGCCCGCTGACCCTGCACTACGAGGTCTATGCCTGGGACCTGTCGGTGCGAGCCGCCCACCTCGACCAGACCCACGGCTTCTTCAACGGCACCAGCGTGTTCCTGCGCGTGGCGGGCCAGGAAGCGCTCGTCCACCAGGTCGACATCCAGCGCCCGGCCGACCCTGCCGCCCGGAGCTGGCGCGTGGCCACCGCGATGCCCGAGGCAGGCGCGAAGCGCTACGGCTTCGGCGCCTATGCCTGCGCCAACTACGATGAATTGATCGACCATCCGGTCGAGATGGGCGACTTCGAGCTGGCCACCTTCAAGGCCCACGGCATCCCGCACGACATCGTGATCACCGGCCGCGTGCCCAACCTCGACATGGCGCGCCTGCAGGCCGATCTCAAGGCGATCTGCGAAACGCAAATCGCCTTCTTCGAGCCGAAGACCAGGCGGGCGCCGCTCGAACGCTATGTGTTCATGACCATGGCCGTGGGCGATGGCTATGGCGGCCTCGAACACCGCGCCTCGACCGCCCTGATCTGCGCCCGCGCCGACCTGCCGAGCCTTGCCAACCCCAAGACGGCCGAGCCGGGCGAAGGCTATCTGCGCTTCCTGGGCCTGTGCAGCCACGAGTATTTCCACACCTGGAACGTCAAGCGCATCAAGCCGGCCGTGTTCGCCCCCTACGACCTGCAGGCCGAGAACTACACGCCGCTCCTGTGGCTGTTCGAAGGCTTCACCAGCTACTACGACGACCTGATGCTGGTGCGCGCCGGAATCATCGGCGAAGCCACGTATTTCAAGCTGCAGGCCAAGACCATCGGCGGCGTGCTGCGCGGCAGCGGGCGCCTCAAGCAGAGCGTGGCCGATTCGAGCTTCGACGCCTGGAGCAAATACTACCGCCAGGACGAGAACTCGCCGAATGCCATCGTCAGCTACTACACCAAGGGTTCGCTGATCGCGCTGGCCTTCGACCTGACCATCCGCGCGAGGACCAATGGCGCCCGGTCGCTGGACGACGTCATGCTGGCCCTGTGGGAACGCTATGGACGCGACTTCTACCAGGGCGCCGGCCGCGGCGTGACCGAGCAGGAAGTCGAGGCGCTGTTCGACGAGATCAGCGGCCTCAAGCTCAAGAGCCTGTTCGAGCGCTACGTGCGCGGCACTGACGACCTGCCGCTGGCCAAGCTGTATGCGCCGCTGGGCGTGAAGCTGCTCGATGAGCGCAAGGGCGGCAAGGTATCGCTGGACGCCGGCATCGGCCGCGATCCGCTTGGCGCCAGGCTGACCCAGGTGCATGAGGGCGGCGCCGCCCACCAGGCCGGCCTGTCGGCGCTCGACGTGGTGATCGCGATCGACGGCCTGCGCGTGAACGGCAATCCGTCCAACGTCGATGCCCTGCTGGCGCGCTACCGCGTCGGCGACCGGGTCACGGTGCACGCGTTCCGGCGCGACGAGCTGATGGCCTTCGACGTCACCCTGCAGGGCGACCGCGTGCCGTGCATCGCCCTGTCGCAGGCGGTGGCGGGACGCAAGTCGGCGGCGATCAAGCGGCCCAGCGCAGTCTGATTCCAAGAACCCTTATAACGACAAGCATCCCATGACCCTTACCCGTATCGCCGCGGCGGCCGCCCTGGCCGCCTCGCTGTCACTGTCCGCGCCCGTCGCCCTGGCCCAGCAGGCCGCCCCGCTCAAGAACGAGGTCGTCGCCAAGGTCGACGCCATGTACCCGTGGCTCGACGCGATCTATAAAGACCTGCACGCCCATCCCGAGATCGCTTTCCAGGAAGTGCGCACCGCGGGCAAGCTGGCTGCCGAAATGAGGAAACTCGGCTTCACCGTCACCGAGAAGGTCGGCAAGACCGGCATCGTCGCGGTGCTCAAGAACGGCGCCGGCCCGACGGTCCTGGTGCGCACCGACATGGACGGCCTGCCGATGGAAGAACGCACCGGCCTGCCGTATGCGAGCCGCGCGCGCGCCACCAGCGAGGGCCGCGACACCTTCGTGATGCACAGCTGCGGCCACGACGTCCACATGGCCAGCTGGCTGGGCACCGCGCGCACCCTGGTCGAGCTCAAGTCGCAGTGGAAGGGCACGTTGGTCTTCATCGGCCAGCCGGCCGAGGAAATCGTCTCGGGCGCCAAGGCCATGCTGGACGACGGCCTGTTCAAGCGCTTCCCGAAACCGGACGTCGCCTTCGCCCTGCATTCCTGGCCGCTGGCCCATGGCACCGTGGGCTTCAACGACGGCCCGGTCTCGTCCAACTCGGACTGGCTCGAGATCACCTTCAAGGGCCGCGGCGGCCATGGCTCGGCGCCGGATAAAACCATCGACCCGGTGGCGATCGCGGCGCGCTTCGTGGTCGATGTCCAGACCGTGGTCAGCCGCGAGAAGGATCCGAAGGAGTTCGGCGTCGTGACGGTCGGCGCCATCCAGGGCGGCACGGTCGGCAACATCATCCCGGACAGCGTGCAGGTGCGCGGCACCATCCGCTCGTACAGCCCCACGGTGCGCGCCAAGCTGCTCGAGGGCGTGCGCCGCGTGGCCGAAGGGTCGGCCGCAATGGCCGGGGCGCCGAAGCCCGACATGCTGATCGGCGGCGGCGGCCAGGCCATCGTCAACGACACCGAACTGGTAAACAAGACCGAGGTGGTGTTCAAGGAAGCCTTCGGCGCCGACAAGGCGGTGCGCATGCCGGCCATGACCGCCAGCGAGGACTTCTCGCTGTATGCACTCGAGGGCGTGCCGTCGATGTTCTTCTTTACCGGCGTCTACGATCCGAAGGTGGTGGCCGAAGCGGAACGCGAGGGCGGCAAGCCGATCGCCTTCAACCACTCGCCGTTCTATGCGCCGGTGCCGGAACCGTCGATCAAGACCGGCGCCCAGGCCATGACGCTGGCCGTGATGAACGTGCTCGGCAAATAGAGCGGAAGGACGGCGCGGCCGACAGCGGGTCTCCCGGTCACTGTCGGCGTCGCCTACTCGCTTGAGAATTTCTTACGGTGCAAATACCACGGGTCCAACCTTACAGCAACGCATGATCCCGAGTAATCGCACCCTACCCCCGTGATCTGGCTCCGATCGTTGATATCGCTGGCGTAAACAATCGTCCAGCCCCGTGAGGGATTGACGAGGGAGGACAGGTCGCGCATCCCGCCCTGGCGGCTGTACAGGAAGGTTCGTCCCTCGCCGGAACGGTTATAACCGCCGACCACCTGCCCAAGGTTGTTGATCGCCAGTGGCAGGGCCTGATTGCCGCCCGGCGGTGCGCCGATGTCGCGCATTTTGCCGTTCGCCCAGATAAAGCCGCCATAGTTCTCGTTGGGGAAGTCGCCACCGGCAAATGTCGAATAGCCGACGACTTGGCCGAGGTCATTGATGTCCTGGCCGATGCTGTTCAATCCGCCAAGCGTGCCCAAGTCATGGATATGGCCGTTCTTCCACACGACCGCATGCGCCTGGTTGCCATTCGGACCTTGAGACGGGCCGACTCCCGACGTGCCGGCGATCTCGCCCCGATTGTTGATGGCGGTTGCGCCACTGCGGTCCGAACCGGGAAGACTACCCAGATTACGCATCAATCCGTCCTTGTACAGAAAGGCAAATGGGAAAGTGACCTGCAGCACGGAAATGCCGACGACATGCCCGGCATCGTTGATGTCCATTGCCGTGGTGTCGCCGCCGGCGAGCGAGCCGATATCGCGCATGAGTCCACCACTGTAGAGGAATGCTCGGGTGGGCTGGTTCAGGCCAAAAGCGCTTCCCACCACCTGGCCTTGCCGGTTGATCCCCAATGCAGCGCTTTCGGTATTGCCGGGCAGGGTGCCCAGGTCGGTGACCATGCCGTTCGCGTAGAGGAAAGCATGTCCACCCCCGCGTCCGGCGATCTGGCCGCGGTGGTTGATTGCCTCGCCGGCGCTTCCCCAGCCGAGGATGAACACCTCGTAGACGTATTTTCCGCCGGCTTCAGCCTGCTGGGAGACCGCCAGCATGACGGCGAGTAGAACGGCAAGGAAACGGGCAGCGGACATGGCGTTCTCCGGTGAAGGGGGACGCATTTATCCTAGACAGCAGCCAGTGGATGGCTTTGAGCCGTATCAATCGATTCATTACGCGTTCTTGCGCCACGACTCGAGCCCCAGGGCCGGGCAGAACGCCAATCGTGGATCAGCTGGTGAGGCAGTCCGCACAGCGGCCGTACAGGGTCAGCTCATGGCGTTCGACGCTGAAGCCCTTCGGGGCCATGTGCTCGATGTCGCCGGGGCAGGCGTGCACGTCGAACACGCGCTGGCAGGCAGTGCACTGGAAATGGTGGTGATGGTGTTCGGCCGCGCTGGTCGATTCGTAGCGCGCGCCTTCGCCCGGCAGGGTGACGACCTTGAGCGCGCCGTCGTCCACCAGCGACTTGAGGTTGCGATAGACGGTCGCCATGCCCAACTGGCTGACCTGGCGGCTGGCTTCGTCCAGGATCTCTTGTGGCGACAGCGGACGCTGCGCATGCTCGATCGCATGCAGGATGGCGGATTTTTGGCGTGTATTACGTTGCATGGATGAAGGATACCTCAAAGCGCAAAACCGGATCAAAAAAGCGGTTGAATGCTTAATGATAATGGCTTATCATTTCGATGTTAATGATAACGGCTTATCGTTATCGCAATGTATGCATCTTGCCATTTAATCCAATTCGAGGAACCACCATGTCCGACTTTTCCTGCAAGCGTACGCCGCTGACCCTGGCGCTGATGCTGGCCTTCGGCGCGCCCCTGGCCGTCCATGCCCAGACGACGAGCCGCACCGCGTCGGACCCGGACAGCGTGCCGACGGTGGTCGTCTCCGCCAGTGCCCTGGGCGTGGTCGACGACGACATGATCACCCCGGTGACGTCGCTCGGCGGCAGTGAGCTGGTGCGGGCCCGCGAATCGACGCTGGGCGAGACCCTGGCCCACCAGCCCGGCATCACCTCGAGCCACTTCGGCGCCGGCGCCAGCCGTCCGGTGATCCGCGGCATGGACGGCCCGCGCGTGAAGATCCTGTCCGATGGCGCCGAGATCCAGGATGCCTCGACCATCAGCCCCGACCACGCCGTCGCGTTCGAACCGGTCCTGGCCGAGCGCATCGAAGTGCTGCGCGGCCCGTCGGCGCTGGCCTATGGCGGCGGCGCGGTGGGCGGCGTGGTGAATATCCTCGACCGCAAGATCCCGACCGCGATGCCCGAGAACGGCCTGGAAGGCAGCGCCGAGGTACGCGCCAATTCGGCGGCCCGCGAAAAGACCGGCGCCTTCGAATTCACCACCGCCGCCGGCAGCAACCTGGCCCTGCACCTGGAAGGCGTCAAACGCGATGCCGACGACTACCGGGTCGGCAAGGACTGGAGCGAAGGCCGCCATGTGAACGGCAGCTACAAGGAAACCGAGACCGGCACCGTCGGCCTGTCGTGGATCGGCAAGAACGGCTACATCGGCGCCGCCTTCACCAAGGAGCGCACCGAATACGGCATCCCGGGCCACGGCCACGAATTCGAGAGCTGCCATCCGCATGGCGACCACCTGCATTGCGGCGGCCATGGCCACGAAGAGGAAGACGATCATGGACATGAGCACGGCGACGAAGAGCACGACCATGAGCACGGCGACGAAGAGCACGACCATGATCACGACCACGAACACGGCGTGCCGGTCGTGAAGCTCGACAGCGAACGCTGGGACATCCGCGGCGAATACCGCAACCCGGTGGCCGGCATCGAGCGGGTGCGCATGCGCGCCTCGTTTACCGAATACGTCCACGACGAGCTGGAAGAAAACGTCGTCTCGACCTCGTTCCGCAACAAGGGCCACGATGCGCGCCTGGAAGCGGTGCACGCGCCGCTCGCCGGCTGGCGCGGCGTGTTCGGCCTGCAGACGACGCGCCGCGACTTCTCGGCCATCGGCGAAGAAGCCTATGTGCCGCCGACCCTCACCAAGAAGCACGCCGCCTTCCTGACCGAGGAATACAAGCTCGATAACTGGCGCTTCGAGGCCGGCCTGCGCCACGAATGGCAGGACATCGAGGTCGACGCGCCCGGCCTGCGTGACACCGATGCGCGCGGCACCTCGGCCTCGGTCGGCGCCGTGTGGAAGCTGGCGCCGCAATACTCGCTGCGCGCTTCGCTGTCGCGCAGCCACCGCCTGCCGACCGCCGAGGAACTGTATGCCGACGGCGTCCACCTGGCCACTGCCACCTATGAAGTCGGCAACCAGGACCTGGAAAAGGAAACCTCGAACAACGTCGACCTCACGCTGCGCAAATTCGAAGGCGACACCACGTTCTCGGTCAGCGCCTTCCACAACCGCGTCGACAACTACATCTACGCGCACACGCTGGACAACCATGAGGGCTTCCAGCTGGTGGAGTATGCCCAGCGCGACGCCACCTTCACCGGCCTGGAAGGCGAAATCCGCCAGAAGCTGAGCCCATCGCTCAGCGCGACCGTGTTCGGCGACTATGTGCGCGCCCGCTTCGACGAGGGCGAGGGCAGCCGCAACCTGCCGCGCATCCCGGCCTCGCGCATCGGCGTCAAGGTCGACGGCGACTGGAACCAGTGGCATGGCATGGTCGAGTTCTACCGCGTCGGCAAGCAGGACAAGCTGGCCGAGTACGAGACCGAGACCGCGGGCTATAACATGCTCAATATCGGCGCCCATTATTCGACCCGCATCGGTGGCGTGCCGACCCAGTTCTATGCGCGCCTGAACAACCTGACTGACGAACTTGCGTACAGCCACACCTCGTTCATCAAGAACGCGGCGCCGCTGACCGGCCGCAACCTGACGGCGGGGATTCGCGTCATCTTCTGATCATTGTTGGCATTAAAACGTCGTCCCCGCGAAGGCGGGGACCCAAGTCCTTCGCGCTGCCACTACGTTTTACGTAGCCACTGCGCTGGGAAACTTGGGTCCCCGCCTTCGCGGGGACGACGTGTTTAGTGCAGCTGATGGAGCGACGTTCGTGGTGCGCAAGCCTCCTACCGCAGCACACAATTGCTGCACTGCGTTGAAGCCTTAACGATAATCGGTTATCATTAGATTTGACTAATCAAGGATTCCCCCATGACTGACTTCACCGGCAAACGCACGCCGCTCGCACTGGCTTGCGCACTGGTCCTTGGCGGCCCACTGGCCGCCACCGCCCACGCGCAGTCGGGCGGCGTGCCGGCGACCGTCGTCGTTTCCGCCAGCGGCCTTGGCGTGTCGAGCGACGACATGGTCACGCCGGTGACCTCGATCGGCGGCAATGAGCTAGTGCGCACCCGCCAGTCGACCCTGGGCGAGACCCTGTCGAGCTTGCCGGGAATCACCTCGAGCCATTTCGGCGCCGGCGCCAGCCGCCCGATCATCCGCGGCATGGATGGCCCGCGCGTGAAAATCCTGTCCGACGGTTCCGAGATCCAGGACGCGTCCACCATCAGCCCCGACCACGCCGTCGCTTTCGAACCGGTGCTGGCCGAACGCATCGAAGTGCTGCGCGGCCCGTCGGCCCTGGCCTATGGCGGCGGCGCGGTGGGCGGCGTGGTGAACATCATCGACCGCAAGGTGCCGACCGCGATGCCGGAGAACGGCCTGGAAGGCAGCGCGGAAGTGCGCGCCAATTCCGCGGCGCGCGAAAAGACCGGCGCGGCCGAATTCACCGTGGCCGCCGGCAGCAACCTGGCCCTGCACCTGGAAGGCGTCAAGCGCGATGCCGACGACTACCGCGTCGGCAAGGACTGGGACGGCGGCCGCCGCGTCCCGGGCAGCTACAAGGAAACCGAGACCGGCACCGTCGGCCTGTCGTGGGTCGGCAAGGATGGCTACCTGGGCGCCGCCTTCACCAAGGAGCGCGGCAAGTACGGCCTGCCGGGTCACGGCTTCGAGAACGAGGCGGGCGAGATCGAGGCNGTCGGCAAGGATGGCTACCTGGGCGCCGCCTTCACCAAGGAGCGCGGCAAGTACGGCCTGCCGGGTCACGGCTTCGAGAACGAGGCGGGCGAGATCGAGGCGCCGGTGGTAGACCTGGACAGCGAACGTTGGGACGTGCGCGGCGAGTACCGCAATCCGGTGGCCGGCGTCGAACGGGTGCGCCTGCGCGCCTCGTTCACCGACTACATCCACGACGAGGTCGAGGGCAGCGCGGTCGCCACCACCTTCAAGAACAAGGGCCACGACGGCCGCCTGGAATTCGTGCATGCTCCGGTCGCCGGCTGGCACGGCGTGTTCGGCCTGCAGACCACGCGCCGCGATTTCTCGGCCATCGGCGCCGAGGCCTATGTGCCGCCGACGCTGACGAAGAAGCACGCGGCCTTCCTGACCGAGGAATACAAGCTGGGCAATGTGCGCTTCGAGGCCGCCGTGCGCCATGAATGGCAGGACGTCGAAGCCGAAGTGGACAAGCCGGACAGCGAAACGCGCGGCACCTCGCTGTCGCTCGGCGCGGTATGGAAGTTCGCGCCCGAATACTCGCTGGGCACCTCGCTGTCGCACACACACCGCCTGCCGACCGCCGAGGAACTGTATGCCGACGGCCCGCACCTGGCCACCAATACCTATGAGATCGGCAACCCGAACCTGGTCAAGGAAACCTCGAACAACCTCGACCTGACCCTGCGCAAGTTCGCCGGCCGCACCACTTTTTCGCTCAGCGCCTTCCATAACCGCATCGGCGACTACATCTATTCGCAGACGCGCGGCGAGTTCGAGGGCCTGCAGCTGATCAACTACGCCCAGCGCGACGCCACTTTTACCGGGCTCGAAGGCGAGGTCGCGCATAACCTGTCGTCGGTGTGGAAGGCGACCGTTTACGGCGATTATGTGCGTGCGCATTTCGATGAAGGCCCGGGCAGCCGCGATATTCCGCGCACGCCGGCGCACCGACTTGGCGTCAAGCTCGAAGCCGACTGGGGCGCCTGGAATGGCCTGGCCGAGCTGGTCCGCGTGGGCAAGCAGGACAAGGTCGCCGATTTCGAGACCGAGACGCCCGGCTACACGAAGCTGAATCTCAGCACGCACTATTCGACCCGCATCGGCAACTTGCCGGCGCAGCTATACCTGCGCTTGAACAATGTGACCGACCGCCTGGCCTATAGCCATACTTCGTTCATCAAGGATTATGCACCGCTGACCGGCCGCAATCTGACGGCTGGCCTGCGCGTGCTGTTCTGACCGAATCCCATCCACCGGCCCCGGCGGGTTTGACACCCGCGGCGCTGGTTCTCGAGAAAGGAACAGGGTTCATGAAATCCCTGATCAAATACGGCGATGTCGCCGGCATGACGGCATCGATCCTGTGCCTGCTGCACTGCATGGCGATGCCGCTCGTGATCCTGGCGTTTCCGATGCTCGGGTTGGCGCATGTGCACGATACCTTCCATGACACGCTGATCGCGGCGATCACCTTGCCGGTCTTGCTGGCGCTGGTGCCCGGCTACCTGAAGCACCGTGACAAGACCACCTTGCTGATCGGTTGCGCCGGCCTGGCGATCTTCTTGGGCGCCGTGTTCATCGTGAGCCCGCTATTCGGCGAAGTCGCCGAAGCCGTGTTTGCCGTCATCAGTGGATTCATGCTGCTGTATGCGCACCTGCGCAATCGCCGTCACTGCAAGCGTTGCGGCGCCGCCGCGCAAGACGATGCAGGCCATTCGGCCCCGGCATCCTGCCACTCTCGTTAATCCTACAGGCCCGCGCGTTGCGGCCCTGCCAGCGTCCGGATCTGGAAGCGATAGCGTTCTCCAAACAGGAAAGTCTCGGAAAACGTCATCAGGTCGGCATGTTGTGGCCCCAGGCCATCGGGCGGGGGCAGCGGTCCGCTGCGGCGTAGCGACGCCAGCGCGACGTCGGATGCACCCTGGTCGCGCGAGCGCTGTACCTGGACATCGAGCAGCTGGCCTTCGCGGTCGACCGTGATACTGAGCACCACCACCGCCGGCAGCATGGGCGGCAATTCTCCTTCAAATACTCTTTCTGGATTGCGCTGCATGACGTGGCGCGCGACGTCGGCCTTGTAGGCAGCAAGTGTGCGCGTTGGCGGAGGTGCGGGGATCGGTGTCAGCGAGATGACGGCCGCATCAGGCGGCGGCTGCGGTGCTGGCGCCCGTGTCGGCGCGCCGCATGCGGCCAGGGCCGCGAGCACGATCAGTGCGAGAAACAGGAATGTGCTGCGATGATGGTTGTTCATGGCGGATGCAGGACAGTCGCAGGTCGCGCCGGTATTGGCGTAACCGTTCGACCCATCCGTGCATCCGGAGTTCCTCTACATTAGGCGAACAGGCGCTGCAGCTCCTGGCCCGGGTTTGCCGCGCGCATGAAGGCTTCGCCGACCAGGAAGGCGTGCACGTCGGCCTCGCGCATGCGCTGCACGTCGCCAGTCCCGAGGATGCCCGACTCGGTCACCACCAGGCGGTCTTTCGGAATCCGCGGCAGCAGGCCGAGCGTGGTGTCGAGCGTGACCTCGAAGGTGCGCAGGTTGCGGTTGTTGATGCCGAGCAGCGGGGTCTTGAGCTTGAGCGCCGCATCGAGTTCTTCACCGTCGTGCACTTCGACCAGCACGTCCATGCCCAGCTCCATGGCGCAGGCTTCGAGTTCGGCCATCAGGCCGTGGTCGAGCGCGGCGACGATCAAGAGGATCGCATCGGCGCCCATCGCGCGCGCCTCATAGACCTGGTAGGGATCGACCATGAAATCCTTGCGCAGCACCGGCAGCGCGCAGGCGGCGCGCGCCTGCTGCAGGTACTCCACCGAACCCTGGAAGAACTGGACGTCGGTCAGCACCGACAGGCAGGCCGCGCCGTGTTCGGCATAGCTGTGCGCGATCGCGGCCGGCTGGAAGTCGGCGCGCAGCACGCCTTTCGACGGCGAGGCTTTTTTCACTTCGGCGATGACGCCGGCCTGGCCCGCCGCGATCTTCGCGCGCAGGCCGGCTTCGAAGCCGCGCAGTCCGGCGCGCGCTTCGCGGTCGCTTTCGACGTCGCTGCGCAGGCTGTACAGGTCGCGCACCTTGCGCGCCGCGGCCACTTCATCGGCCTTGACGGCCAGGATCTTGTTGAGGATGTCGGACATGGAAAGCCTTCAGGTTTGTTTCGAGAGCGCCAGCTTGATGCCGAGCCAGACGAACAGGCCGCCGGTGACGCGGTTGAGCCACAGCGTGGCGGCGGCCGGCAGCTTGACGCGGGCGCTGGCCTGGGCGGTGAACAGCGCCAGCCCATGGCACCACAGCATGCCGTTGAGATTGAAGATGCAGCCGAGGACGATGAATGCAAGCGCCTTGTTCGGCGCATCGGCTGCGATGAACTGCGGCACGAAGGCGAGGAAGAAGATGGCGACCTTCGGGTTCAGCACATTGGTCAGGAAGCCTTGCGCGAAGATCCGGCGCCACGACAGCGGTGGCAATACTGGCGCGACCGTGACCGGCGCCGCCGGCTTGCTGCGCAACAGGCCCCATGCCATGTACAGGATGTAGGCCGCCCCCAGCAGCTTGATGACGGTGAAGGCGGTGGCCGACGTCGCCAGCACGGCGGACAGGCCCAGTGCCGCCGCGAAGATGTGCACGAAGGTGCCGGCGCCGATGCCCAGCGCCGCCGCCGACCCGGCGCGCCAGCCCTGGGACGCGCTGCGGGCCATGATCAGCAGCGAATCCGGGCCAGGCATGATGTTGAGCATCAGGCCCGCGGCCACGAACACCGGCAGGTCGTGGATGCCGAACATCAGGCGGCCGTTCCGCCCAGTTGCCGGGTGACGGCGACGAACTGCTCCAGCTTGGCGATGGCGGCGCCGGAAGCGATCGCCGCGCGCGCCTGGTGCAGGCCGGCTTCGATCGAGTCGGCCACGCCGGCCGTGTACAGCGCGGTGCCGGCGTTCAGGGCCACGATGTCGTGGGCCGGACCCGGCTCGCCGCGCAGCGCTTCGAGCACGCGCGCCTTCGATTCTTCGGCATTGCTCACCTTGAGGTTGCGGCTCGAGATCATCGACAGGCCGAAGTCTTCGGGGTGGATTTCGTATTCGCGGATCTCGCCGTTGACCAGCTCGCCGACCAGCGTGCCGGCGCCGAGCGAGACTTCGTCCATATTGTCGCGGCCCCAGACCACCACCGCATGCTCGGCGCCGAGGCGCTGCAGCACGCGCACCTGGATGCCGACCAGGTCGGGGTGGAACACGCCCATCAGGATGTTCGGCGCGCCGGCCGGATTGGTCAGCGGCCCGAGGATGTTGAAGATGCTGCGCACGCCCAGCTCGCGGCGCACCGGGGCCACGTGCTTCATCGCCGCGTGGTGGTTGGGGGCGAACATGAAGCCGATGCCGGTCTGGGCGATCGACTGCGCGATCTGTTCGGGTTTCAGGTCGATGTGGGCGCCGAAGGCCTCGATCACGTCGGCGCTGCCGGACGAGGACGAGACGCTGCGCCCACCGTGCTTGGCCACGCGCGCGCCGGCGGCGGCCGCCACGAACATCGAGGCGCTCGAGATATTGAAGGTGTTGGCGCCGTCGCCGCCGGTGCCGACGATGTCGAGCAGGTGGGTGGTGTCGGCCATCGGCACCTTGGTCGAGAATTCGCGCATCACCTGGGCGGCGGCGGTGATCTCGCCGATGGTTTCCTTCTTGACGCGCAGGCCCATGGTCAGGGCCGCGACCATGGTCGGCGACATCTCGCCCGCCATGATCTGGCGGAAAAGGTGCAGCATCTCGTCGTGGAAGATTTCGCGGTGTTCGATACAGCGCAGCAGCGCTTCTTGTGGGGTGATCGGCATGATGGTTCCAGTCTTTTTATTCAGCGAGCGGTGAAACCGTCGTTCCCGCGGAGGCGGGAACCTAAGTTCATTGCGTACCCGGCTGCTTGATTGATACCAGGCTGCGGAGAAGACTTGGATTCCCGCTTTCGCGGGAATGACGGTGCTGACGATAGCGCTAGGTTCAGCGCGTCAGGAAATTCTTGAACAGCGCGTGACCGTGCTCGGACAGGATCGACTCTGGGTGGAATTGCACCCCTTCGATGTCATAGTCCTTGTGGCGCACGCCCATGATCTCGCCGTCGTCGGTCCACGCCGTCACCTCCAGGCACGAAGGCAGCGAGGAACGCTCGATCGCCAGCGAGTGGTAGCGGATCACCGTAAAGGGGCTGGGCAGGTCGGTAAACACGCCTTCGCCGATGTGGGCGATGCTCGAGGTCTTGCCATGCATGACCTGCTTGGCGCGGATCACGTTGCCGCCAAACGCCTCGCCGATCGCCTGGTGGCCCAGGCACACGCCCAGGATCGGCAGCTTGCCCTTGAATTCGCGCAGGATGTCGAGCGAGATGCCGGCATCCCGGGGGGCCTTCGGGCCCGGCGAAATGCAGATGCGGTCCGGCTTCATGGCCGCGATCTGCTCCAGCGTGATCTCGTCATTGCGCACGGTGCGCACTTCCTCGCCCAACTCGCCGAAGTACTGCACGATGTTGTAGGTGAACGAGTCGTAGTTGTCGATCATGAGCAGCATGTCAGAACTCCCCATCCAGGCCATCTTGCACTTGCTCGGCCGCGCGCAGCACGGCGCGCGCCTTTTTCTCGGTCTCTTGCCATTCCATTTCGGGGATCGAATCGGCCACGATGCCGGCCGCGGCCTGCACGTACAGGTTGCCGTCCTTGATCACGCCGGTGCGGATCGCGATCGCCACATCCATCTCGCCGCCGAACGACAGGTAGCCGCAGGCGCCGCCATAGATGCCGCGCTTCACGGGCTCCAGTTCATCGATCACTTCCATCGCCCGCACCTTCGGCGCGCCGGTCAGCGTGCCGGCCGGGAAGGTGGCGCGCAGCACGTCGAGGTTCGACATGCCGTCCTTGAGCTTGCCCTCGACGTTGGAGACGATGTGCTGCACGTGCGAGTATTTTTCGATGACCATGCGGTCGGTGACTTTCACCGAGCCGATGTCGGCGATGCGGCCGATGTCGTTGCGCGCCAGGTCGATCAGCATCACGTGCTCGGCGACTTCCTTCGGATCGTTCAGCAGCTCGTCGGCCAGCGCCGCATCCTGCTCGGGCGTGGCGCCGCGGCCGCGGGTGCCGGCGATCGGGCGCAGCGTGACCTTGCGGCCGCCGTCGGGGGACAGCTCGTTGCGCACCAGGATCTCGGGCGAGGCGCCGACGATCTGCATGTCGCCAAAGTTGTAGTAGTACATATACGGCGACGGATTCAGCGAGCGCAGCGAGCGGTACAGCGACAGCGGCGAATCGACATAGGGCTTGCGGATGCGCTGGCCGATCTGTACCTGCATCAGGTCGCCGGCCATCACGTATTCGTGGGCTTTCGCGACGGCCTTGAGATAGTCTTCCTTGCCGAAGTCGCGCACTTCGGTCGTGCGCACCGAGCTCGAGGTGACTGGCGCGTCGACGCTCCGGCGCAGCATCATGCGCAGGTCTTTCAGGCGCTGGCGGCCGCGCGAATAGGCCTCTGGCTGGCCCGGGTCGGCGTACACGATCAGGTACAGCTTGCCTGACAGGTTGTCGATCACGGCCAGTTCTTCGGTCACCATCAGCTGGATGTCCGGCAGGCCCAGTTCGTCGCGCGGGCAGGTGTGCGCCAGCTTGCGCTCGATGTGGCGCACCGTGTCGTAGCCGAAGTAGCCGGCCAGGCCGCCGCAGAAGCGCGGCAATCCCGGACGCAGGGCGACCTTGAAGCGCGCCTGATATTCCTCGATGAAGTCGAGCGGATTGCCCTCGTGCGACTCGATCACTTCGCCATTCTTGACGATCTGGGTGACGTTGCCGCTCGTGCGCAGCAGCGTGTGGGCCGGCAGGCCGATGAAGGAGTAGCGGCCGAAGCGCTCGCCGCCGACCACCGACTCCAGCAGGAAGGTGTTCTTGCCGGTGTGCTGGGACTGGGCCAGCTTGAGGTAGAGCGTGAGCGGGGTTTCGAGGTCGGCGAAGGCTTCCGCGATCAGGGGGATGCGGTTGTAGCCCTGGTTGGCCAGCGACTTGAATTCGAGTTCGGTCATGTTTTCTCCAGGCCGCCCGGGTGGAAGGAGAGGGCGGTGGTGTGCTTCAAAAAACCTGCCGGGGTTGGCATCGCGAAGGCGCGAACACCGGCAGCAATCGGTACGGCTTAGTTAGCCCAGGATTGCCAGCGTCGCCACAGCCAGGCCTCAAGGGCGCCGGTTTGGTTGACAGTGTGTTTTTTGGTGAAAAACATGTATAGATGACTTAGTGTGCAGTGCGATTGTGTGCAGCGATCAGGTTCGCCGCGTCGAGTAGCGAATCAACTATACCATCGGATTGAATTTCTTGTACAGGGCGTCCGTGGTTATATCCATATGGGACAGTCAGCACGAAGCAGCCTGCGCCACGGGCGCTTTCGGCATCGTTGGACGAGTCGCCGATCGCCACCACCCGGCTCGGCGCCAGGTCGAGCGCGGCGCAGGCGCCGAGCATCGGCATCGGATCGGGCTTCTTCCTGGCGAACGAATCGCCGCCGAAGACCTGCTCGAAGTAGGGCGCCAGGCCTTTCTGGTCCAGCAGCGGCAGGGTAAAAGCAACAGGTTTGTTGGTGACGCATACCAGGCGCAGGCCGAGGTCGCGCATCGCCTGCAGGCCTTCGAGCACGCCGTCGAACAGGGTGCTGCGGTTGCCGTTGATGGCCAGGTAGTGACGCTGGTAGCCGGCAATCGCGTCGTCATACGCGGCTTCTACCCGCGCCGCGTCCCAGTCCAGGAGCAGCGCATCGCGCACCAGTTTCTCTGAACCCTTGCCGACCAGCGGCTTGATGACGGCCTGGGTGATGGGGCCCAGGCCAAGGTCGGCGCGCATGCCGTTCAGGGCCGCCTCGAAGTCGGGCACCGTGTCGAGCATGGTGCCGTCCAGGTCGACGATGGCGGCCCGGATGCTTGCTGCGCCGGCCCGCATTATTTCGCCACCGTGGCCAATTCGGCGCGCATGGCGTCGATCACGGCCTTGTAGTCCGGCTTGCCGAAGATGGCCGAGCCGGCGACGAAAGTGTCGGCGCCGGCGGCGGCGGCGGCGGCGATGTTCTCGGCCTTGATGCCGCCATCGACCTCCAGCATGATGTCGCGGCCCGACTCGTCGATCATGCGGCGCGCGATCGCGATCTTCTTCAGCGCTTCGGGGATGAAGGACTGGCCGCCGAAGCCCGGATTGACCGACATGATGAGGATCATGTCGATCTTGTCCATCACGTGTTCCAGGTAGTGCATCGGGGTGCCCGGATTGAACACCAGGCCAGCCTTGCAGCCGTTATCGCGGATCAGCTGCAGGGTGCGGTCGATGTGTTCCGAGGCCTCGGGGTGGAAGGTGATGATGTTGGCGCCGGCCTTGGCGAAGTCGGGAATGATGCGGTCCACCGGCTTGACCATCAGGTGCACGTCGATCGGCACGTCCACGTGCGGGCGGATCGCCTGGCATACCAGCGGGCCGATGGTCAGGTTCGGGACGTAGTGGTTGTCCATCACGTCGAAGTGGATGATGTCGGCGCCGGCGGCGACGACGTTGCGCACTTCCTCGCCCAGGCGGGCGAAATCGGCGGACAGGATGCTGGGAGCGATGCGGTAGGTGGTCATGGGACGATGGAGCGGGATTGAATGAAGCCGCTATTCTACGCCGGTCGGGGACCTGGATGCTCTCTTGCGGCCTCTTGCAGCGCCGGATTCCGGCCGCAGGCGGTATCATTGTTGTTGTTTGCGCCACACGGCGCGCCGGCTGCCGCACGGAGCGTGGCGGTCTTGTTCACGATCATCCAAGGAAACCCGATGTCCGCCTACGATTTCACTGTCACCGTCAGAACGCAATACCTGCCGGAGCAATCCGACCCTGACCGGAACCAGTTCGTGTTCAGCTACACCATCACGATCAAGAATACCGGCAGCATCGCGGCCCAGCTCATCTCACGCCATTGGGTGATCCTTGACGCCAACAACCAGATGCAAGAGGTACGCGGACTGGGCGTGGTCGGCCACCAGCCCCTGCTGCAACCGGGCGAACAGTTCGAATACACCAGCGGCACCCAGCTCGGCACCGCCCAGGGCTCGATGCGCGGCGAATACTTCTGCGTGGCCGAGGACGGCCACCGTTTCGAATCGCCGATCCCCGAATTCGTGCTGTCGCCGCCGCGTTCGTTGCACTGATCAACGCTCGGCGTCGTCGTCCTTGCGGTCGACGTCCTTGCGGCCGGCGAACATCGTCCACCAGACGATAAACACGAGCAAGAACAGCGCCACGCCGGCTTCCACCATCAGGATCCACATCTTCGTCTCCATGTCTCTTATATATACGACACGCCGCAGTGTACCCTCCCTGATCGTCCTCGTCTCCCTCGTCAGTGCCTGCACCACGCCGCAGCAGCCGGCGCAGCCGCCCGTCACGATGCCGCCGCCGGTGGGGCCGGTCGTGGTGCCGCCCACGCCGCCCGCCGAGCCGCCGCCCGAGCCGCCCGCGCCGACCCCGCCGCTCACGCCGGTGAGTTTCGCGGCGTTGCCGGGCTGGCAGCAGGACGACCTGCGCCAGGCCTGGCCGGCCTTCCAGCAGTCGTGCAGCGTGCTGGCTTCGCGCGCGGCCGAATGGAAAGCACCGTGCGCGGCGGCGGGCGCGGTCGATGCGCAGGATGGCGCGGCGGTGCGGCGTTTCTTCGAGACCCATTTCGTGCCCCACCAGGTGCGCAATCCCGACGGCAGCGAGTCGGGCCTGGTGACCGGCTACTACGAAGCCATGCTGTACGGCTCGCGCAAGCGCGGCGGCGCCTACCAGGTGCCGCTGTACCGGGTGCCGGACGACCTGGTCACGGTCGACCTGGGCGGCATCTATCCCGACCTGAAGAACCGGCGCCTGCGCGGCCGCCTGTCCGGCAAGACCCTGGTGCCTTACCCGACCCGCGCCGAGATCGACAGCGCGCCGCTCAAGGGCAGGGAACTGCTGTGGGTGAACGACCCGGTGGAGGCGTTCTTCCTCGAGGTGCAGGGCTCGGGCCGGGTGCAGCTCGACAGCGGCGACACCGTGCGCGTCGGGTATGCCGACCAGAATGGCCATCCGTATAAAGCGATCGGGCGCTGGTTCGTTGAGCAGGGTATTTATACGCCGGACCAGGTGTCGGCACAGTCGATCCGCGCCTGGCTGGCGGCCAATCCGTCACGTCGCCAGGAAGTGCTGAACGTGAACGCCAGCTATATCTTCTTCACCGAACAGAAGGTGAGCGATCCCAACGCCGGCCCGCGCGGCGCGCTCAATGTGCCGCTCACGCCGGGCCGCTCGATCGCCATCGACCGCAGCATCCTGCCGCTGGGCGCGCCGGTGTGGCTGTCGACCACCATGCCCAGGGATGGCGCGCCGCTGCAGCGGCTGGTGATGGGGCAGGACGTCGGCGGCGCCATCCGGGGCGCGGTGCGGGCCGATTTCTTCTTCGGCTTCGGGCTTGAAGCGAGCGAGAACGCCGGTCTCATGAAGCAGCAGGGCGCAATGTGGGTGCTGCTGCCCAGATAGGTGGGGCGGGCGCGGAAAACTGTCCATGTCCGTTTTCCGCGAGTTTCGGTTACCGGGCCATGTCAGAATCCCGGTATGGACTTGAACGACCGCACCAGCTGTTACCGCGCCTTGCAGACGCGCCGCATCCTGTTCGCCAAGCAGCTGATCCATGAAACCCGGCTGCCGATGACGTCGGTGGCGATGGCCGCCGGCTTCGGCAGCGTGCGTCGCTTCAACGAAACCTTCAAGGCCGCACGCGGGCGCCGGCTGGCCGGCCGCGGCGGCGGCCCTGGTCGCGGCCTGCGGCGAAGCCTTGCCGGAAGCGCTGGGCCTGCCCGGCCTGGAGCTTACTTTCCCGGACGCCGGGCGGGTCGCCGGCGCCGACCTGTCCGCGCTGCCCATCGCCCCATCCGGCCGCGCCGCACTGAAGGCGCTGGCGCAGGCGGCGTTGCGCGATGGCGCGGCGTTCGAACGGCATGACAGCGATGCCTTCGCCTGCGACGATCCGGTCCTGGTCCAGCGCAGCCAGGCCTGGCGGCCATGGCGCGCCTATGCCGCGCAACACCTGTTTCATCACCCTGTCAACACTTCCACCATCCGACGAGAGGAGATTGCATGAACCACGATGAACTGTTCCATTCGATGCACGAAGGGCTGCTGATGCTGGCGAATTGCTGGGACGGCGGCAGCGCCCGCGTCGCCCAGGCGGCCGGCGCCACGGCGCTGGCGACCAGCAGCGCCGCGGTGGCCTGGTCGCACGGCTATGCCGACGGCAGCCATTTGCCCACCGACCTGCTGCTGGCGACGGTGCGTGGCATCCGGCGCGTGAGCGAGCTGCCGCTGTCAGTGGACATCGAGGATGGTTATGGCGCCGATCCGGCCGGCGTGGCGGTGCTGGTGCGCGAATTGATCGGCGCGGGCATCGCCGGCATCAATATCGAGGACGGCAACGACGCGCCCGAGCTCCTGGCGAGCAAAATCGCGATCGTGCGCGAAGTGGCCGACGCGGCCGGCGTGCGCCTGTTCATCAATGCCCGCACCGACGTCTACCTGCGCGGCCTGGCCGATGGCGACGGCAAACCGGCGGAAACGATCCGCCGGGGCGCGCTGTATCGTGCGGCGGGCGCCAGCGGGCTGTTCGTGCCGGGGCTGCGCGACGAGGGCGAGATTGCCGCCATCGCCGCCGCCGTGGCGTTGCCGCTGAACGTGATGGCGCTGCCGGGCCTGCCGGCGCCTGAACGCCTGCGCGCGCTGGGCGTGCGCAGGCTGAGCGCCGGCTCGGCGATCGGCGAGGCTGCCCAGGGCCTGGTGCGCGATGCGGCCGCCGCCTTCCTCACCACGGGAAGGGTAGAGGCGCCGTCGCCCGGCTATGGCGCCATCAATGCGCTGATGGTGAGCGGCTGACGCCGCTTTCCGGTACGAACGCGCCCCCGGCTGGATCAACAGATTGCTCGACTTTACGTGTACGGAAAGCGCTACAATCGCAACAGTAAGGTTTAACACTATATAAGGATGTTATATGGAATATGCTGACCTGTTGATCGAGAACCACGGCAAGGTCGCCGTGGTGCGCCTGAACCGTCCGAAAGCGCTCAATGCACTGAACGACAATATGATGAACGAGCTGGGCGACGCCCTGCGCAAGTTCGACAAGGATCCGGCGATCAATGTGATCGTACTGACGGGCAGCGACAAGGCCTTCGCGGCGGGCGCGGACATCGCCGCGATGGCCAATTACGATTACCAGGAAACCTACGGCACTAACTATATTGGCCGTAACTGGGAACACATCCTCGACATCCGCAAGCCGGTGCTCGGCGTGGTCTCGGGTTATTGCCTCGGTGGCGGTTGCGAGCTGGCGATGATGTGCGACTTCCTGATCGCCGCCGACAGCGCCAGATTCGGCCAGCCCGAGATCAAGGTCGGCGTCACCCCGGGCGCCGGCGGCACCCAGCGCCTGCCGCGCGCGATCTCCAAGTCGAAGGCGATGGACATGCTGCTTACCACGCGCATGATCGACGCGGCCGAGGCCGAGCGCACCGGGCTGGTGTCGCGCGTCTACCCCGCGGCCGAGGTGATGGAAGAAGCGATCAAGATTGCCCAGGGCATCGCCGAGATGCCGGTGTCGGTGGCGATGCAGATCAAGGATTGCGTCAACCAGGCCTATGAGACTACCCTGAGCCAGGGCGTCGCCTATGAGCGCCGCTACTTCCACGCCGGTTTCGGCACGCCTGCACAAAAAGAAGGCATGTCGGCCTTCCTCGAGAAGCGCAAGCCGGAATTCGACGGCCTGTAAGCGGCGATGGGCAAGCGCAGGGTGTGGCTGGCCTTGCCGGGGGCGCTGATCGCGCTGACCCTGGCGCTGTCGAGTTGCTCGTCGCTGCCGCCGCTCGAGGGCAGGGTGGCGAGCACGGCCTATGCCAACACCGACGACACCCGCCTCGGTAAGGCCTTGATGCCGCTCACGATGGCGCATCCCGGCCTGGCCGGCATCCACGCCCTTGCGGATGGCCGCGACGCCTTTGCCGCGCGCGCCGTGCTGGCTGAGGCGGCCGACCGCAGCCTGGACGTCCAATACTATATCTGGCGTAACGACACCACCGGCAGGCTGATGTTCGACGCGCTCAGAAATGCGGCCGAGCGTGGGGTGCGGGTGCGCCTTCTGCTCGACGACAATAATACGGCCGGGCTCGACGAAATCCTGGCCGCGCTCGACGCCCATCCGATGATCGAGGTGCGGCTGTTCAATCCGAACGGCATCCGCTCGATGCGGGCGGCCGGCATGGTAGCCGATTTCATGCGCCTGAATCGCCGCATGCACAATAAATCGTTCACGGCCGATAATCAGGTCACGATCATCGGCGGTCGCAATGTGGGCGACGAGTACTTCGGCGCGGCGGGCGAGATCTCGTTCGCGGATCTCGATGTGATCGCGGCCGGCCCAGTGGTGCGCGCCGTGTCGGACGATTTCGACCTGTACTGGAACAGTCCGTCCGCCTATCCGCTCGCGCTGCTGGCGCCGGATGCCAAGGCCGCGCCGGCCTTGAAACCGGATGCCGAAGCGCAGGCGTATATCGAGGCGATCAAGCGTTCGGAATTTCTCGAACAATTGGTTGGCGGGAGTTTGCCGCTGGAATGGGCGCGCACCAGGTTTGTCAGCGACGACCCGGCCAAGGTGATGGGAAAGGCGGCGCCGGAAGCGAATATCGCGTTCAAGCTCAAGGAGATCCTGGGAGAGCCGCAGCGCAGCCTGGACCTCGTGTCGCCGTACTTCGTTCCCGGTCCGGAGGGGACTGCCGCCTTCGTCGACCTGGTCAGGAAAGGCACCCGCACCCGGATACTGACCAATTCGCTGGAAGCGACCGACGTCGCGGCGGTACACGCGGGCTATGCCAAATGGCGCAAGCCGCTGCTCGAGGCAGGGGTGACCCTGTATGAACTGCGCCGGGAAGCGACCGACGAGCCGTCGCGCGAAAAGCGCGGCAGCGGAAGCGGGATCGGGAGTTCGGACGCGAGCCTGCATGCCAAGACCTTTGGCGTGGATGGCAACCGGGTCTTCGTCGGTTCCTTCAATTTCGACCAGCGCTCGATCCACCTCAATACCGAGATGGGGATGGTGATCGATAGCCTGGCGCTGGCCACGCGCCTGACCGAGACCCTCGATCGTACTTTGCCAACACGTGCTTATGAAGTGCGGCTGGACGAGCAGGGTGAGGTGGTCTGGGTGGAGCGGCGTGGCGAGCAGGTAATTCGCCATGAAAAAGAACCCGGCACGAGCTGGTTCAAGCGCGCCGCGGTGAAGGCGCTGTCGTGGCTGCCGATCGACTGGCTGTTGTAGTCGCCACACTTTCTTTATTGCCCTCTTGCGGACTCGGCAGTTGGTTTGCTATAGTTCGCCTCCGCTTCTGCACTGACCGAAAAACGCGAGCCAAATCAAACGGTTAGCGCATGGAAGTCAGCAGTGAAAACTGCGACGAAGCGAAACGAAGGGGTTGACGAGGTTTTAGGAATACAGCATAATCTCACTCCTCTGCTGCTGACGAACAAAACGATTCGAAGCAACGCAGGGGCGTGCCGGCCGCCGGCAGCGGCGCGGCCGGCAGCGGCGGCTGCGGCACCGGCTCCATCTTCGGCATGTTGCGGCGGCCGGCGCTGTGCGGCGCTTCCGGCGCCGGACGTGGCGGCAGCGGGTTGTGCGACATGATGACCAGCACCTGGCGGTTGCGGTCGATGCCGGCCAGCGGCTGGCCGACCACGCGCCCGAACGAGCCGGTGGCCTTCTCGACCTGGGTCACGCGCGCCACCGCCAGCCCGGCCGGATACATCCCGTCCAGGCCCGAGGTGACCAGTACATCTCCGACCTGGATGTCGGCGTCCTGGGCCACGAAGCGCAGGTCGAGCTGACCGGTATTGCCGCGGCCATAGACGATGCTGCGCAGGCCGCTGCGCAGCACCTGCACCGGGATCGCCTGGTCCTTGTCGGTCAGCAGCGTGACTTCGGACGTAAACGGGAACACGCGCGTGACCTGGCCGACCACGCCGGCATGGTCGATCACCGGCAGGCCGAGGGTGACGTCGTCGCGCGAGCCGCGGTTGATCACGATGCGGCGGGTGGACGGGTCGCGCGCGTCGTACAGGATCTCGGCCATCTGTGACTGCACCGGCAGTTGCTGCTTGCCTTCCATCAGGCGTCGCAGGTGGGCGTTCTCGGCCATCTGGAACTGGGCCTGCTGCAACAGGCGCGCCTGCACCAGCTCCTGGTGCTTGAGGGCCTGCACTTCTTTCTGCAAGGTGGAGAGCGACGAGAAGTAGTCGTCCATATTGGCCAGCGCCTCGCGCGGCACCAGGGCCGCCATCTGCAGCGGATAGAGCACGGTGGCGGCCACCTGGCGCACGCCGGACAGCAATCCCATGCGGGCGTCGACGAACAGCAGCACGACGGCGATCAGCGCGCAGACCGTCGCCTTGACTCGTGCAGGGGCGCCTTGTTTGAACAGCGGCGGAGGACTGTATTCCATGACGTCCGTTGGTGATAACCCGGGCGATCAATACGGCGGCGGGCAGCGGCGCGCAGCTTGTGACCGCACGCCCTGCCCGCCCCGGTCGATCGCGCGCGTCTTATTCGTACGAGAAAATCGAACCCAGCTTGTCCATGCGCTCGAGGGCCATGCCCGAGCCGCGCACCACGCAGGTGAGCGGGTCTTCCGCGGCCAGCACCGGCAGGCCGGTTTCTTCCATGAGCAGGCGATCGAGGTCGCGCAGCAGCGCGCCGCCGCCGGTCAGCATCATGCCTTTTTCAGCGATGTCGGCGCCCAGTTCCGGCGGCGCCTGTTCCAGCGCGTTCTTCACGGCCGACACGATCTGGTTCAGCGGATCGGTGAGGGCTTCGAGGATCTCGTTGCTCGAGATGGTGAACGAACGCGGGATGCCTTCCGACAGGTTGCGGCCCTTGACTTCCATTTCCTTGACTTCGGAGCCCGGGAACGCCGAGCCGATCGCCTTCTTGATCGCTTCGGCGGTCTGTTCGCCGATCAGCATGCCGTAGTTGCGGCGGATGTAGTTGACGATGGCTTCGTCGAACTTGTCGCCGCCCACGCGCACCGAGCCTTTATAGACCATGCCGCCCAGCGAGATGATGCCCACTTCGGTGGTGCCGCCGCCGATGTCGACCACCATCGAGCCGGTCGCTTCCGAGACCGGCAGGCCGGCGCCGATCGCGGCCGCCATCGGTTCTTCGATCAGGTAGACCTGCGACGCGCCGGCGCCGAGCGCCGATTCGCGGATCGCGCGGCGCTCGACCTGGGTCGAGCCGCACGGCACGCAGATGATGATGCGCGGCGACGGACGGAAGAACTTCGAGTCGTGCACCATGCGGATGAACTGCTTGAGCATCTGCTCGGTGACGGTGAAGTCGGCGATCACACCATCCTTCATCGGACGGATCGCTTCGATATTGCCCGGCACCTTGCCCAGCATCTGCTTGGCTTCCTTGCCGACTGCCTGGATGGTTTTCTTGCCGTTCGGGCCACCTTCCTGGCGGATCGCGACCACCGACGGCTCGTCCAGGACGATGCCCAGGCCGCGGACGTAGATCAGCGTGTTGGCGGTGCCGAGGTCGATCGCCAGGTCATTCGAGAAGTAGCTGCGTAAAAAACCAAACATGGGTGTCCTGATGCGCATCAATGTGCGCCTAAACATTGATCGGGGATTCTGTGCCGCGCCTGCCAACCGGAGGGCATCGCGGGCTTCGTCTACGCCGGTGCCAGGCTTTCGGCACGACAACGCATTAGCCCGCCATTCTACCTTATAATTTGTCGTTTACATGCTGAATACCGGTGGTTTTCCCCACGGATTTGCAAGCGATTTGAACGGTGTTTGCAGGGTTTTATCGCCCGTAAGAAGCCGTTCGCTGACAACTTGCTAACATTCATTATTCGTCGAATCATTTTTCGCGCGGCCCTGGCCGCGCCATACTGCCATGTCCCTGACCCTTTCCGACGTAAAACGCATCGCCAACCTGGCCCAGCTCGACATGGACGACGCCCATGCCGAGACCGCGCTGGCCGAGCTGAACGGCATCTTCGCGCTGGCCGAGCAGATGCAGGCGGTCGACACCACCGGCGTGGCGCCGCTGGCCCAGCCGCTGTCGGCCATCCTGGCGCTGCCGCTGCGCCTGCGCGACGACGCGGTGACCGAAGAGAACCGCCGCGAGGACTACCAGGCGCCGGCGCCGAAGGCGCAGGATGGCCTGTACCTGGTGCCGAAGGTCATCGAGTAATCCGCCCCAGAAAATCGCTAAAGAATCGACACGCACATGCACAACAAGACCATCAAGGAGCTGTCCACGCTCCTGCACTCGAAACAGGTGTCCGCGACCGAACTGGCGCGCCACTACCTCGGCCGCATCGACGCCAGCGGGCACAACGCCTTCCTGCACGTGGACCACGAACTGACGCTGGCCCAGGCGGCCGAGGCGGATTCCCGCCTGGCGCAAGGCACGGCCGGCCCGCTGACCGGCGTGCCGATCGCGCACAAGGACATCTTTGTCACCCGCGGCTGGCGCACCACGGCCGGCTCGAAGATGCTGGACGGTTACATCTCTCCCTTCGATGCGACCGTGGTCGACCGCTTCAGGGCGGCCGGCATGGTCACCCTGGGCAAGGTCAACCTCGATGAATTCGCGATGGGGTCGGCCAACGAGAACTCGGCTTACGGCGCGGTGAAGAATCCCTGGGATGCGCAAGCGGTGCCCGGCGGTTCGTCCGGCGGCTCGGCGGCGGCGATCGCCGCGCGCCTGGCGCCGGCCGCCACCGCGACCGACACCGGCGGCTCGATCCGCCAGCCGGCCGCCTTCTGCGGCGTCACCGGCATCAAGCCGACCTATGGCCGCGTGTCGCGCTTCGGCATGATCGCCTTCGCCTCGTCGCTGGACCAGGGCGGCCCGATCGCCCGGACTGCCGAGGATTGCGCGCTGCTGCTGAACGAGATGGTCGGCTTCGACGAGCGCGATTCGACCAGCCTGACGGTCGAGCAGGGTAATGTGCGCGAGGACTACACGCGTGACTTGAACAAGCCGCTGGCCGGCCTGCGCATCGGTGTGCCTTCGGAATACTTCGGCGAGGGTCTCGCGGCCGACGTCGAAGGCGCGGTGCGCGCCGCGCTCGATCAATTCGTGGCGCTGGGCGCCGTATTGGTCGACATCTCGCTGCCGAAGACGGCGCTGTCGATCCCGACCTACTACATCATCGCGCCGGCCGAGGCCTCGTCGAACCTGTCGCGCTTCGATGGCGTGCGCTATGGCCACCGCGCCAGCGAGTACAAGGATTTGCAGGACATGTACCGCAAAACCCGCGCCGAAGGTTTCGGGGCCGAGGTGAAGCGGCGCATCCTGGTCGGCACCTATGTGCTGTGCCACGGCTACTACGACGCCTATTACGTGCAGGCGCAGAAGATCCGGCGCCTGATCGCGGACGACTTCCAGGCCGCGTTCGCGGATAAATGCGACGTGATCATGGGACCGGTGGCGCCGACGGTGGCGTGGGACCTGGGCTCGAAGACCAACGACCCGGTGGCGAACTACCTGGCCGACATCTTCACCCTGTCGACCAGCCTGGCCGGCCTGCCCGGCATGTCGATCCCGTGCGGCTTCGGTTCCGGCGACAAGAACGGCAAGCGCCCGGTCGGCCTGCAAATCATCGGCAACTACTTCGCCGAGGCGAAGCTGCTGAACATCGCGCACCAGTACCAGCAGGCGACCGACTGGCATACCCGTACGCCCGAAGGCGTTTAAACGCGCACCGATCGGTTGGGTGGACGGCTTTGCCGTCCACGCGTTCAACCAGCGCCAGCACAGAATAGAGAGAAATACTATGCAATGGGAAGTCGTCATCGGTCTTGAGAACCACGTGCAGCTCACGACCCAATCGAAAATCTTCAGCGGCAGCTCGATCCGCTTCGGCGCCGAGCCGAACACGCAGGCCAGCCCGGTCGACCTGGCGCTGCCGGGCGTGCTGCCGGTGCTGAACCGCGGCGCGGTCGAACGCGCGATCCGCTTCGGCCTGGCGGTCGGCGCGAAGATCGCGCCGCAATCGGTCTTCGCGCGCAAGAACTACTTTTATCCCGACCTGCCGAAGGGTTACCAGATCAGCCAGTTCGAGGATCCGGTCGTCCAGGGCGGCACGGTCAGCTTCGCCTACGAGAAGGACGGCAAGCTGGAAACGAAGACCGTCAACCTGACCCGCGCCCACCTCGAGGAAGACGCCGGCAAATCGCTGCACGAAGATTACGCCGGCATGAGCGGCATCGACCTGAATCGCGCCGGCACGCCGCTGCTCGAGATCGTGTCCGAGCCCGAGATGCGCAGCGCCGCCGAGGCGGTGGCCTATGCCAAGGCCCTGCACTCGCTGGTGATGTGGCTGGGCGTCTGCGACGGCAATATGCAGGAGGGTTCGTTCCGCTGCGACGTCAACGTCTCGGTGCGTCCGATCGGCCAGAAGGAATTCGGCACCCGCTGCGAGATCAAGAACCTGAACTCGTTCCGCTTCATGGAAGAAGCGATCCACTACGAGGTGCGGCGCCAGATCGAGCTGATCGAGGATGGCGGCAAGGTGGTGCAGGCGACGCGCCTGTGGGACCCGGACCGTAAAGAGACGCGTTCGATGCGCACCAAGGAAGACGCGCAGGATTACCGCTACTTCCCCGACCCCGACCTGCCACCGCTGGTGATCGGCCAGGACTGGATCGACCGCGTGAAGGCCGAGATGCCCGAACTGCCGGGCGCGATGCGCACCCGCTTCACCAGCGACTACGGCCTGCCGGAGTACGACGCCCTGGTCCTGACCGCATCGCAATCGATGGCGACCTATTACGAAGCCGTGGTCGCAAAAGCCGGCAAGGAAAACGCCAAAGCCGCCGCCAACTGGATGATGGGCGACGTCTCGTCGACCCTGAACCGCGAAGGCGTCGACCTGGCGGAATCCCCGGTGAGCGCCGCGCAGCTGGCGTTGCTCTTGACGCGCATCGCCGACGGCACGATCTCGAACAAGGCCGCAAAAGAAGTCTTCGCCGCCATGTGGGAAGCCAGATCGGACGACGAAGCGCTGGCCGACACGGTCATCGACCAGAAAGGCCTGAAGCAGATCTCGGACACTGGCGCCCTGGAAGCGATCGTCGACGAAGTCCTGGCCGCCAACGCCAAATCCGTCGAACAATACCGCGCCGGCAAAGAAGCCGCCATTAACGCCCTGATCGGCCAAACGATGAAAGCCTCGAAAGGCAAGGCCAACCCAGCCCAGGTCACCGAACTGCTAAAACAAAAACTCGCCGGCTAAAACCCTAGCCAATCCCGAATGAGGGTCAGAGTAGAATTATTGAGCAATTTCCCACAATTGCCGATAATTCGACTCTGACCCTCACTCTATTTACAGCCAAGAAATTTCTCGAACCACGCGCTCCGTCCCCACTTAATAGGCAAATAAGAGAATTGCCTAATAATTCTACTCTGACCCTACGTAATAAGACGCGCGAAAATTCGCTTTAGCCAACAATATATAGGCGCGATCTTCAAGCCAGCACAGAACTTCTACTGCTTTTCACCTTAGGAAATTAAACCACTTCCGCCGAGCAAACAAATAAATAGGGTCAGAGTTGAATTGTTTGGCAACTTTAGAAAATTTCCCAATAAATCGACTCTGACCCTAATTAATTTGCAAGACTTTCCGCAAATCTAAATTAGGGTCAGAGTCGAATTGTTTGACAACTTTGAGGAATTGCCCAACAAATCGACTCTGACCCTAATTAATTTGCAAGACTTTCCGCAAATCTAAATGAGGGTCAGAGTCGAATTGTTTGACAACTTTGAGGAATTGCCCAACAAATCTACTCTGACCCTAATTGATGGGCTATTGATTTAGGTGCCGTAGCGGGTGCGGTAGGCGGCGACGGCGTCCTTGTGCTGGGACAGGCTGGCGTCCTGGGTGTGGGTGTCGAGGTAGGTGAAGAGGTCGTCGAGGTTGGCGATCGAGATGACCGGGATGTTGAATTCGCGCGAGACTTCTTGTACGGCGGACAGTTCGGACAGGGCGTCGTCTTTTCCCGAGCGCTCCATGCGGTCCAGGGCGATCAATACCGCGGCCGGCTCGGCGCCGGCGGCGCGGATCATTGTCACCGATTCGCGCACCGACGTGCCGGCCGAGATGACGTCGTCGATGATCACGACCTTGCCCTGCAGTTTCGCGCCGACGATGGTGCCGCCCTCGCCGTGGTCCTTCGCTTCCTTGCGGTTGTAGGCGAACGAGGTGTCGCGGCCCTTCGCCGCCAGGGCGACGGCGGTGGCGCTGGCCAGGGTGATGCCTTTGTAGGCGGGGCCGAACAGCATGTCGAACGCGACGCCGGAGTCGAGCAGGGTCTGGGCGTAGAACTGGGCCAGCTTGCCCAGCGTGGCGCCGTCGTGGAACAGGCCGGCGTTGAAGAAGTACGGCGACAGGCGGCCGGCCTTGGTCGTGAATTGGCCGAACTTCAATACCTCGGCCTCGACCGAAAATCCGATGAATTGCTGGCGCAGGTCGCTCTGTTGTTCACTCATGTACTTCTCCCACTGAATGTCGAAAGCGGCTATTTTAATCCGTCGGGGCCGCGGCGGCGACTACCCGCGCGGCCTCGCCCGGGTCGACCGGCTTGACCAGGTGGCGCTCGAAGCCGGCCGCGCTGCTGCGCGCATGGTCGGCCGCCAGGCCGTAGCCGCTCAGCGCGACCAGGCGGCAGCCCCGCCCGCCCGGCAGCGCGCGGATGCGCGCGGCGAGCTGGTAGCCGTCCAGCACCGGCAGGCCGATGTCGAGCAGCGCGACGGTCGGATGGAAGCGATCGACTGCTGCCAGTGCGCTCACCGGGTCGTGATAGACCTCGACCGCATGGCCGTGCGCGCGCAGCAGTCGGCCCAGCGTATCGGCGCCGTCGACGTTGTCGTCCACCAGCAGCACGCGCTGCGGCGCGCCAAGCGGTTCCGCCGCCGGCATCGACCCGAATAACGCCTGCATGGCGATGGCGCTGCGCAGCGGCAGGCGCACCACGAATTCGCTGCCCAGGCCACGGCCCTCGCTATGCGCCTGGACGCTGCCGCCATGCAGTTCGACGATGTTCTTCACCAGCGCCAGCCCGATCCCGAGCCCGCCTTCCGAGCGGTCGATGCTGCGCTTGCCCTGGTAGAACAGCTCGAACACCTGGTCGCGCACCTCCGGCGCGAGGCCGATGCCGGTGTCGCGCACGCTGATCTCCACCGCATCCGGGCCATCGCGCCGCACGCGCAGCCACAGCCGGCCACCCGGCTCGGTGTAGCGCGCCGCATTGGTCAGCAGGTTGGACACCACCTGCGCCAGGCGCACCGGATCGCCCTCCCACTCCAGGCCGGGCTCCACGTCGACCTCCAGGCGGTGGCCGCGCTGCTCGACCAGCAGGCTCGCCATCTCGACCGCCTTGCCGGTCACCCGCGCCAGCTCGACCCGCTCGACCTTGAGCTCGATCTTGCCGCGCGTGACGCGCGACACGTCGAGCAGGTCGTCCACCAGCCGCACCAGGTGATCCACCTGGCGCTGGATGATCTCGCCCTCGCGGCTGTGCGCGCCGTCGCCGCGCATGCGCATCAGCTGCAGCGCGGTGACGATCGGCGACAGCGGATTGCGCAACTCGTGCCCCAGCATCGCCAGGAACTCGTCCTTGGCCTGGCTGGCCGCCCGCAGGTCGACCAGCAACTGCTCGCGCTCGCGGTGGGCGCGCTCGATCGCCTGCCGGCTGCGCACATGTTCGGTGACCTCGACCGCGACCGCGATCACGCCTTCGGGCCGGCCATCGGCCCCCATCAACGGCTCCAGGCTGAACTTGAAATAGCGCTCGCAAGGCTGGCCCTGGGCGTCGAGCCGGGACAGGACCAGTTCTTCGGCCTCGTAGCGCGTACCGGTCGCGAAGACGCGCGCGATCTCCTCCGCCACGCTGCCGCCATGCAGGTCGGGAAAGGCCTCGCCGAAGGTGCGGCCGACCAGGTCGCTGCAGTCGAACAGTTCGCAATAGCGGTTGTTAACGAGGTGGAAGCGCAGCTCCGGCCCCACCAGCAGGGCCGCCGCCACCGGCGCGTTGAGCAGCATCGCATCGCGCTGGGCCAGCGCCACGTCGCGCTGCTGGCGCTCGGTGGCGTCGCGCGTGAAGCAGCGGGTATGGCGCAGCCGGCCATCCTCGAAATGCCCGTTCGAGTGGATCAGCACGTGCTTGATCGAGCCGTCCTTGCAGCGCAGCCGCGCCGGCTGGTCGTACAGCGTCCCGCCCGACAGCAGGGTCGCCAGGATGTAGTCGATGGTGGCCGGATCCTCATGGAATTCGGCGATGTGGCGCCCGACGTATTCGTCCCACTCATAGCCGAGCATCTGCAGTTCGGCGCGGTTGGCCCACAGGATGGTGCCGTCCGGCCCGACGCGGTGCAGCCCTTCGACCGCGTTCTCCACGAAGTCGGTCAGCTCGGCGGTCGAGGCATCATGCGAACAGGCGCCGGAAGCGACGATGTCCGCGAGGAGCGGTTTGTCAATGTTCATGGAGTAGGAAGAATGACATCGACGCGCAACGATCGCGCGCGGCCAGTCGTGAAGGGAATGCCCAGTGTAACAGATCGTTGCCTAGCTTCACCTTCCCTACGGCATTTACGCAACAGTCGGCAGGCATGACGGACGGTTCAAAAACGCGCTACACTGTCCCGCTTGTTGCCGGAAGTCCATGACTCCGGCCCATCCATTACCCGTACCGCCATCATCATGCCACGAATTATTTCCGCCAACCTGAACGGCATCCGTTCCGCCCACAAGAAAGGCTTCTTCGAGTGGCTCGCCACGCAAGACGCCGACTATATCTGCGTCCAGGAGCTCAAGGCCCAGGAAGCCGACATGAGCGAGGACTTCCTGCGCCCGCACGGCTACCACGGCCATTTCCACTACGCCGAGAAGAAGGGCTACTCGGGTACCGGCATCTACAGCCGCGGCGCCCCGGACAAGCACCGCATCGGCTTCGGCTGCGTCGAATTCGACGCCGAAGGCCGCTACACGCGCTGCGATTTCGGCGACCTGACCGTGATCTCGCTGTATGCGCCGTCCGGTTCCTCGTCGCCCGAGCGCCAGCTGGCCAAGTTCCGCTTCATGGAAGTGTTCCTGCCGCACCTGCAGGAGCTGCAGGCCGAGGGCCGCGAGATCGTGATCTGCGGCGACTGGAACATCGCCCATAAAGAGATCGACCTCAAGAACTGGAAAGGCAACCTGAAGAACTCGGGCTTCCTGCCGGAAGAACGCGCCTGGATGACGCGCATCTTCGACGAACTGGGCCTGGTCGACGTGCACCGCGGCCTGGATCCGCGTCCCGAGCAGTACACCTGGTGGAGCAACCGCGGCCAGGCCTATGCCAAGAACGTGGGCTGGCGCATCGACTACCACGTCGCCACCCCGGGCATTGCCAAATGCGCGAAAACGGTCTCGGTCTACAAGGACGTCAAGTTCTCCGACCACGCGCCCTTGATCATCGACTACGAGCGCTGATCGTCCGCATCAAGGCCAGTCGAGCGTGAACTGGCTGTCGAAGCTGCGCGGCTGGCCGCTCAAGGGATCGTCGAACGCGATCGAGCGCGCCAGCAGCTGCAGCGGCGCGCTGAAGTCATCTCCCTTGCACGGCAGCGCCACCGGATAGAAGGCATCGTTCACGATCGGCGCGCCGAGCGACGACAGGTGCAGCCGCAGCTGGTGCTTGCGTCCCGTATGCGGATGCAGGCGATACCGCGCGAGCAGCCCGCGCTGCTCGATCAACTCGACCAGTGTCTCCGAATTCGGCTCGCCCTCCACCTCTTCGCTCACAAAAAACTGCTCGGCATCCTGCATGCGGCTGCTGTAGGTAAAGGGGAAGTCGCGCCCCGGCATGACCGGCGCCAGCGCCTCGTAGGTCTTCCTCACCACCCGTTTCTGGAACATCGACTGGTACGCCCCGCGCGAGTCGGGATTGTGCGAGAAGATCACCACGCCCGCCGTCTCGCGGTCGAGGCGGTGGATCGGCACCAGGTGCGGCAGATCGTGCGCGCGCTTCAGGCGCACCAGCAGCGTCTCCTTCAGAAAACGCCCGGTCGGGATGGTCGGCAAAAAATGCGGCTTGTCGGCCACCAGGATGTGCTCATCCTGGAACAGCACTTGTTCGTGGAACGGGATCGGCGTCTCGGGCGCTTCCAGCTCGCGGTAATACCAGATGCGCATGCCCTGCCGCACATGGCTGTCGGGGCCCAGGGCAGCGCCTTTGGCATCGACGATTTCGCCACGCGCCAGGCGCGCCGCCCAGGCCTCGCGGCTCACGTCCGGAAACCGCTCGCAGAGAAAACGCAGCATGCCGCCGGCGCGGGTCTCGGTCAGCCACAGGTAGCTGGGCGCGACGCCGTCGCGGGTCGGCAGCGGCACGTGGGCATTGGCTTCGGCCTGCCGGCCCTTGACGACGACACGGCCCATCAATGCATCATTTCAGGGCCGCGCTTTTATAGGCCGGCAGCTTGGCGACGGTCGTGTTCTTGGCGCGCGCATACAGCGGCAGCAGCACGTTCATGTGCGCTTCCATGTCCTTGATGCGGGTCTCGCCGCCCGGGTGGGTCGAGAAGATCTCGAGCGGCGCGCTCTGGTTAAGCGCCGCCATCTTGCGCCACAGCGCGATGCCGGCGCGCGGGTCGTAGCCGGCGCGCGACGAAATATCCAGGCCCACCAGGTCGGCCTCGCGCTCTTCGTCGCGCGAGAACTTCAGCACCAGGAACTGGCCGGCATAGTTGGCGGCGGTGCCGGTGATGTTCGGGTCGACCCCGAAGATCCCCGACAGCAGCGCGCCGCCGACGCGCGCGCCCAAAGCGGTGACATTGGTCTTGGCCAGGCGCTCGCGCCCGTGTTCGCGCAGCGCGTGCGCGATCTCGTGGCCCATGACGGCCGCCACTTCGTCGTCGTTCAGGTTCAGCTGCTCGATGATGCCGGTATAGAAGCCGATACGGCCGCCCGGCATGCAGAAGGCGTTGACCTGGTCGGACTTGAACAGGTTGACCTGCCATTCCCATTTGCTGGCGGCCGGATTCCAGCGCGTGGTCTGCGGGATGATGCGCTGGGCGATGACGCGCAGGCGTTTCAGCTGCGGGTCGCCTTCCGGCGCCAGCACGCCCTTCTGCTTGGCTTCGCCCACCATCTCGGTGTATTGCTGGCGCGCGGCTTCGTTGACCTGTTCTTCGGGCGCCAGCACGCGCATGCGCGACAGCGGCTTGACCGCGATGCCGTCCTGGACCACCTGGCTATTGTCCTGGGCAAGGCCCAGGCTGGTGGCGCTCATCAGGGTAAGGCAAAGGGCAAGGCGTTTCAGTTTTATCATCTCGTCACCGACAGGCTGTTGTTAGCAGCGCCATCCTCTCAGAAATTATTCAAAATGGGCAACACGCCCGCGCAGGATTGCCGAGGATCATGGCCCATAAGTCGCGTCCGCTCAAGCCGCGAACGCACATAAGCGTCATTACAGCGCTGGCGTTGCTTTCTTGCGCAAACGGAATACCGCCAGGCTGCCGCGCAGGTTCGGCAGGAATGTAACGACCTCGCCATCGGCCAGCGCCACGCACTCCAGCACTTCAAGGCCGCACGACACCGCCAGTTCCTGGAAATCGTAGATCGTGGCATACCGCACATTTGGCGTGTCATACCATTTATAGGGCAGCGAACGCGACATCGGCATGCGGCCCTTGAGCAGCGCAAGCCGGTGCGGCCAGTGCGCGAAATTGGGGAAGGACACGATGGCCTCGGTCCCCACCCGCACGATATCGCGCAGCAGCGCCTCGACGTGCTGCATCATCTGCAGCGAATTCAGGCACAGCACGGTGTCGAAGGTATTGTCGCCGAACAGGCCCAACCCCTTCTCCATATCGTGCTGGATCACGTTGATGCCGCGCGTGGTGCTCTCCAATACCTTGTCGTCGGCGATCTCGAGGCCATAGCCCGAGCAGCGCTTGCCGGATTCCAGGTAGCGCAGCATGGCGCCGTCGCCGCAGCCGACGTCCAGCACGTGGGCGCCCTCGCCCACCCAGTGCGCGATGAAGGCCAGGTCGGGGCGCAGGGTATTCAGGTCGTCGAAGTTCATGCGACCTCCAGCGCGATGCGGTTGTAATAGGCGCGCACCACGTTCATATAGCGTGCATCCTCGAGCAGGAAGGCGTCGTGGCCGTGCGGCGCGTCGATCTCGGCATAGCTGACGCGGCGCCGGTTGGAGATCAACGCTTCGACGATCTCGCGGCTGCGCTCGGGCGAGAAGCGCCAGTCGGTGGTGAACGAGGCGAGCAGGAACTGGGCCTTCGTTCCCGCCAGCGCCTTCGTCAGGTCGCCGCCATGCTCGCGCGCCGGATCGAAGTAATCCAGCGCCTTGGTGATCAACAAATAGGTGTTGGCGTCGAAGTATTCCGAAAACTTGTCGCCCTGGTAGCGCAAATAGGACTCGATCTCGAAGTCGATCCCAAAGTCGAAGTTGTAGTCGTTGGTTTCGGCCGCGTTGCGCAGCTTGCGTCCGAATTTCTCGGCCATGTCGTCGTTCGACAGGTAGGTGATGTGGCCGACCATGCGCGCCACTTTCAGGCCGTTCTTCGGCACCACGCCGTGCTCGTAGAAGTCGCCGCCGCGGTAGTCCGGATCGGTCAGGATCGCCTGGCGCGCAACGTCGTTGAAGGCGATGTTCTGGGCCGACAGCTTGGGCGTGGAGGCGATCACGATGCAGTGGCGCAGGCGCTCGGGGAACATGATGCTCCACGACAGGGCCTGCATGCCGCCCAGCGAGCCGCCCATCACGGCGGCGAATTGTTCGATGCCGAGGCGGTCGGCCAGGCGCGCCTGGGCCGCGACCCAGTCTTCGACCGTCACCAGCGGGAAGGCGGCGCCATACGGCTTGCCGGTGGCCGGGTTCACGTGCATCGGGCCGGTCGAGCCGAAGCAGGAACCGAGGTTGTTGATGCCGATGACGAAGAAGCGGTCGGTGTCGACCGGCTTGCCCGGGCCGACCATATTGTCCCACCAGCCTGCGCTTTTCGGCGTGGCATAGTGGCCGGCCACGTGGTGCGAGGCGTTGAGCGCATGGCAGATCAGCACCGCGTTCGACTTGTCGGCGTTGAGCGTGCCATAGGTTTCATACATCAGCGTGTAGTCGCCGAGCTGGGCGCCGCTCTGCAGGCGCAGGGGTTCGGCGAAATGCATCGCCTGCGGTGTGACTATTCCAAGAGATCCCATGGGGGTATTCAAATGTGTTGGGTGGTGCACGCGGCCGCCGGGAGCGCGGCCGCGGTGAAAAATCAGAGGGTCTGCAACTGCTCGACCGCGCTGGCGATCTCGCCCGGCTCCATCGCGCGCAGGATGCGCCGGGTACGGGTGGTGACCGCGCCCAGGTCGGTGTTCAATATCTCTTGCTTCACCGCCAGCAGCTGCGCCGGATGCATCGAGAACTCGCGCAAGCCCATGCCCAGCAACAGGCGGGTGAGCTTGACGTCGCCGGCCATCTCGCCGCAGACCGCCACGTCCAGGCCAGCCTTGCGGCCAGTGGCGATGGTCGAGGCGATCAGCTGCAATACGGCCGGGTGCAGCGGATTATACAGGTGCGCCACTTCGTAATCGACCCGGTCGATCGCCAGCAGATACTGGATCAGGTCATTCGTGCCGATCGACAGGAAATCCATGCGCCGCACGAACAGCGGCAACGCCAGCGCCGCGGCCGGGATCTCGATCATGGCGCCGACCTCGATGCCCTCGTCGTATTTGATACTCTCGTCGCGCAGCTGGGCCTTGGCCTGCTCGATCATGTTCAGGGTCTGGTCGATCTCGAAGGCATGCGCCAGCATCGGGATCAGGATCTTCACCTTGCCGAAGGCCGACGCGCGCAGGATGGCGCGCAACTGGGTCAGGAACATCTGCGGCTCGGCCAGGCAGTAGCGGATCGCGCGCAGGCCCAGGGCCGGATTGAGCGCGGTCTGGTCGGTCTGGTCGAGCGGCTTGTCGGCGCCGACGTCGAGCGTGCGGATCGTCACCGGGCGGCCCTTCATCGCCAGCACCGCCTTGCGGTACTGCTCGAACTGCTCGTCTTCGTCCGGAATCAGGAGGCCCTGGGCGCCGCGGCCCATGAACAGGAATTCGGAGCGGAACAGGCCGACGCCGTTGGCGCCCGCCTCCAGCGCGGCCGGGCAGTCGTCGGGCAGTTCGATATTGGCCAGTAGCGTGATCGGGGTGCCGTCCTGGGTCACGGCCGGCGTCTTCTTGAGCTTGAGCAGGCGCTTTCTCGCCTTGGCCAGCGCCGCCTGGCGCTCGCGGTACTGTTCGAGCACCAGCTGGCTCGGATTGCAGATCACCACGCCGGCGTCGCCGTCGACGATCACCCAATCGTCCTGCTCGACCAGGCGCGAAGCCTGGTCCATGCCCACCACGGCCGGGATGTCCAGGCTGCGCGCGACGATGGCGGTGTGCGAGTTCTGGCCGCCGACGTCGGTCACGAAGCCGATGAACGATGGCGTCCCGCCGTCGCGCTCGCGGAAGGCGAGCATGTCGGCCGGCGAGATATCGTGCGCCACCACGATCATCTGCGGCGGCGGCTGGTCTTCGTCGACCACGATCGGCGGCACGTTCAGGGCGCTGCCGGTCAGGACCTTCAATACGCGATCGGCCACCTGCTGGATGTCGTGCTTGCGCTCGCGCAGGTACTCGTCTTCGATCTCGTCGAACTGCGCCGAGAGTTCGTCGATCTGCGTCACCAGCGCCCACTCGGCGTTGTAGTGGCGCGCGCGGATGATGTCGAGCGGCGCCTCCGAGATCATCGGGTCGGACAGGATCAGGGCATGGACGTCGATGAAGGCGCCCAGCTCGGTCGGGGCATCCTTGGGCAGGTCGGTCCACAGCTCCTGCAGGTTGCGGTGCACGGCGGCGATCGCGTCCTGCAGGCGGCGCACCTCGTTCTCGACCTGGTCGTCGGCCACGATGTAGTGCTTGACGTCGAGCGCGGCCGGCGTCAGCAGGTGGGCGCGGCCGATCGCGATCCCGCGCGAGACCGGTATGCCGTGAAGGAGGAAGGAGGCCATCGAAGATTCCGCCGTGCGCAGTGCTACCGCATCCAGCGGCATTACTCGCCTTCGCCGAACTTGTCGTTGACCAGGGCCGCCAGGGCGGCGACGGCGGCTTCTTCATCCTTGCCGTCGGCTTCCAGGGTGACCTTGGCGCCCTTGCCGGCGGCCAGCATCATGACGCCCATGATCGACTTGGCATTGATGCGGCGGCCGTTGCGGGTGAGCCAGACGTCGCTCTGGTACTTGGCGGCCAGTTGCGTGAACTTGGCGGATGCGCGGGCGTGCAGTCCCAGCTTGTTGATGATCTCGAGTTCTTGTTGAATCATATTCGCTTTATCGTTGGTCTTGTCGAATCGCGCCCCCCGGCGCATGCACTACCGGCCTGCCATGGCCGCCTACCCTACCCGGATCCGGTTATCCACCCGCACCGCGCCGTTCTGGGCGCCCGCCAGCGCCATCTCGACCACCACGTCGAGCGTGTCGCGCCGATACGTGATCGCCCGCAGCAGCATCGGCAGGCTGATGCCAGCGATGACTTCCACGTGGCCGGCGTCGGCCAGCGAGTTGCAGCAATTGGACGGCGTGCCGCCCTTGACGTCGGTGATCACCAGCACCCCGTCGCCTTCGTCGAGGCGCGCGATCGCCTCGCGCGCGAGGCCGTTGACCTCGCCGATGTCCTGGTCGGCGGCCACGTCGATCGCCTCGAAGCGCTCGGTCGGACCGCGGAACACGTGCGCCACTGCCGCGATGAAAGCCTGGCCCAGCGGCGCGTGGGTCAGGAGCAGGATGCCTACCATGATGTTATTTGTTTACCTTTTGTTCGACCGCGTCGATGAACATCGCGGCCACGTCGAATCCGGCCTGGTCATGGATCTCCTGGAAACAGGTCGGGCTGGTCACGTTGACTTCGGTCAAGAAGTCGCCGATCACGTCTAATCCTACCAGCAACAGGCCGCGCTCGGCCAGCACCGGGCCAATGGCTTCGGCGATCTCGCGCTCGCGCGGGCTGATCGGCTGGGCCACGCCCAGGCCGCCGGCGGCGAGGTTGCCGCGCACTTCGCCACCCTGCGGGATGCGCGCCAGCACGAAGGGCACCGGCTTGCCGCCGATGACCAGCACCCGTTTGTCGCCCTTCTCGATGGCCGGGATGAATTTCTGGGCCATGATGGTGTTGCGGCCATTGTCGGTGAGCGTTTCGATGATCGCGCCCAGGTTCAGTCCATCGCTTTTCACCCGGAAGATGCCGGCGCCCCCCATCCCGTCCAGCGGCTTGAAGATCACGTCGCCGTGCTTGGCGTGGAAGGCGCGCAGGCGCGCTGCGTCGGACGTGACCATGGTCGGCGAGGTGTAGTCGCTGAACTGGCCGATGGCCATCTTTTCGTTGTGGTCGCGGATCGCGCGCGGGCTGTTGATCACGCACACGCCCTGGCGCTCGGCCAGTTCCAGCAGATAAGTGCCGTAGACATATTCCATGTCGAACGGCGGATCCTTGCGCTCGAGGATGGCGTCGAATTCGCCCAGGTTGACGTCCACCGCCGGATCGGCTCGGTACCATTCGTCGGCATCGCCCGTGAGGTGGATTTGCGCCACGCGCGCGCTGACGACGCCTTGTTCGAGCACCATGTCGCGCTGCTCGAAGTGGTAGATGGCATGGCCACGCCGCGCCGCCTCGCGCATCATGGCGAAGGTCGAATCCTTGTAAATCTTGAATCCGGACAGAGGGTCGGCGAGAAAGGCGATTTTCATGGGGCGTCCATTCGAGGTAATGCCTGATTTTAGCCCGAAACGGCAAATCTCGCGGACCGGGGCCTCATCCGTTCAGACTTGAAAATGCATCCCGGCAATTTGTCGGGTATCACGCGACGCGACTGAGACACCTCAAGCATGTCAATACGATCACGGAGGAGGATGGAGGCATGGATACCCAACCAAGCCAACAGGCCGAGCAGGAGCGCATCGAAGACGTCTATCGCAACTGGCATGGCGGCGCCGCGCTGGCGCGCTATGCCTGGCACCGGCCCGAGATCCTGCAGCAGGTGGCGGCGCGTGCGCGCGGCTTTGCCGAACTGCTTTCGTGCACGGTCGGTTCAGACCTGTCTGCCGTACAAGTACTCGACGTCGGCTGCGGCACCGGCGGCTTCCTGCGCCAGATGATCGACTGGGGCGCCAAGCCAGGCAACCTCACCGGCACCGAGCTGCAAAAAGACCGGCTCGATCATGCGCGCCGATGTACGGCGCACGGGGTGCGCTGGCACCTGGGCACGCTCGACGCGCTGCCGCCGGCGGGCTACGACCTCGTCACGGCGCAAACGGTGTTTTCCTCGGTGCTCGATCCGGCCCTGCGGCGCGAACTCGCGGCCCAGATGTGGAGCGCGCTGCGCCCGGGCGGCTGGTGCCTGGTGTTCGATTTTCGCTACGATAACCCACGCAACCGCAATGTGCGCCGTGTCACGCGGGCCGAGCTGCAAGCCTGGTGGCCGGGACGCGAACAGCGCTACCGCAGCCTGGTGCTGGCGCCGCCCATCCACCGGCTGCTGGCCGTCGCGCCGTACATGGTGTCAGAGCTGTTAACGGCGCTGGCGCCGGTGCTGCGCTCGCACTTCATGTATGTAGTGCGCAAGGATGAATGAACCGGCGCCAACCATGTACCAGCGGCGCCGGCCAGCCCCGGTCAATAAACTTCCGGATTCGGATCGGTGCGTTCCATCTCCAGCGACGCCGCCAGCATGCCCAGGCGCGCCACGACGCCATACACATAGAAGCGGTTCGGCGCCGCCGTGCCCGGCTTGGCTTTCAGGTCGGGCACCGCATGCTGCTGGGCGAAGGCCAGCGGCACGTATTGCGAGCCCGGCGAATTCAGGTTCTGGTCGATGCCGCGTTCGGCGTGCACGCGGTAGAAGCCGCCCACCACATAGCGGTCGATCATGTACACCACCGGTTCGGCCACGGCGTCGTCGATCGATTCGAACGTGGGCACGCCTTCCTGGATGATCAGGTCGGTCACGGCCACGCCATCCTTGATCACCGACATGCGGGCGCGCTGGGCCGGGGTCAGGTCGCGCACCTCGCTGGCGTCCTTGATGGTCATCACGCCCATGCCATAAGTGCCGGCGTCGGGCTTCAGGATCACGAAGGGCTTGCGCTCCTTCATGCCATATTCCTTGTACTTCTTCTTGATCTTCGAGAACAGCGCCGACACATTGTCGGCCAGCTCCTCGGTGCCGACGTTTTCGCGCAGGTCGACCTCGCCGCACTTGCTGTGCAGCGGGTTGACCAGCCACGGATCGATGTCGATCAGCTTGCCGAACTTCTTGGCCACCTCGTCGAAGGCCTTCAGGTGGTTGCTCTTGCGGCGCAGCGCCCAGCCCGCATGCAGCGGCGGCAGCAGCGATTGCTCGTGCACGTTCTCGAGGATGGCCGGGATTCCTGCCGAGAGGTCATTGTTCAGCAGGATGGTGCAGGGATCGAAATCGGCCAGGCCGACGCGGCGCCCGTTGGGCGAGCGCACCAGCGGCTCTACCACCAGCATATTGCCGTCAGGCAGGGCTAGCGGCGTCGGCTCGGTGACGTCCGGCGAGAACGAACCCAGGCGTACGTGCAGACCGGTCTGGCGGAAGATCTGCATCAGGCGCGCCACGTTCTGCAGGTACAACGGGTTGCGCGTATTCGTCTCCGGGACCAGGATCAGGTTGCGCGCGTCCGGGCAATACTTGTCGATCGCCGCCATCGCGGCCTGCACCGTCAGCGGCAGCATCTCGGTGGGCAGGTTGTTGAAGCCGCCCGGGAACAGGTTGGTGTCGACCGGCGCCAGTTTATAGCCGGCATTGCGCAGGTCGACCGAGCAATAAAACGGCGGTGTGTGCTCCTGCCACTCGAGCCGGAACCAGCGCTCGATGGCGGGCGTGGCTTCGAGAATCTTCTTTTCCAGGTCGAGCAGCGGACCGGTCTGGGCGGTGGCGAGGTGCGGAACCATGTAGGACGTCCTTGTTATGCGCTTCTTGTTGTTAATAATTCGGATATGTCATATGGGGTGCACCTGCCCTTTTTAAAGAGGCGTTGCCAATAACGCAAAAACGTCATCCCCGCGGAGGCGGGGACCCAAGTTCCCTGCACTGGCACTACGTAAAACGTAGCCACCATGCTAGCAAACTTGGGTCCCCGCCTGCGCGGGGACGACGTACTTGTACTGCTAACGCTTGTGCTGCTGGACTATATCAGTAACGGTACGCCGATTCGCCGTGGCTGGTAATGTCCAGGCCCTCGCGCTCTTCGTCTTCAGGCACCCGCAGGCCGATCACGATGTCGACCAGCTTGAAGGCGATGAAGGCCACGATCGCCGACCAGACGACGGTCACGACCACGCCGTGCGCCTGCACCAGCACCTGGCTGCCGATCGAGTAGCCGGTGGCCATGGCATTGGTGGTGTAGTCCCACACGCCCTGGCCGCCCAGCGACGGCGCCGCGAACACGCCGGTCAGCAGTGCGCCCAGGATGCCGCCCACGCCGTGCACTCCAAACACGTCGAGCGAATCGTCGGCGCGCAGCATGCGCTTCAGGCCGGTCACGCCCCACAGGCAGATGATACCAGCCAGCAGGCCCATGACCAAGGCGCCCATCGGCCCCACGAAGCCGGCGCCCGGGGTGATCGCCACCAGGCCCGAGATGGCGCCCGAGGCGGCGCCCAGCATCGAAGGTTTACGCTTGAAGATCCACTCGCCGGCGGCCCACGACACGGTGGCGGCGGCGGTTGCAAGCAGGGTGTTGATGAAGGCCAGCGCCGCGACGTCGCCCGCTTCGAGCGCCGAACCGGCGTTGAAGCCGAACCAGCCGACCCACAGCAGCGAGGCGCCGACCATCGTCATCGGCAGCGAGTGCGGAGCCATCGATTCCTTGCCATAGCCGACGCGCTTGCCGATCACGTAGGCGCCGACCAGGCCGGCTACGGCCGAGTTGATGTGCACCACGGTGCCGCCCGCGAAGTCGAGCGCGCCCTGCTGCCACAGGTAGCCCGCGCCGGCGCTGACGGTGGCCAGCGAAGCGGCATCGGTGATCGCGTCCGGACCGGCCCAGAACCAGACCATGTGCGCCATCGGCAGGTAGGCGAAAGTGAACCAGATCACGATGAAGGCCAGCACCGCGGCGAACTTGGCGCGTTCGGCGAACGAGCCGACGATCAGCGCGCAGGTGATGGCGGCGAAGGTGCCCTGGAAGGCGACGAAGATGAACTCGGGGATCATCACCTCTTTGGTAAACGTCGCGCCCATCGAGAAGGTGCCGGCGACCGGGTCCCAGATGCCCTGCAGGAAGGCGCGGTCGAAGCCGCCGATGAAGGCATTGTTACCGGTGAAGGCCAGCGAGTAGCCGTACAGGCACCACAGCACGATGATCAGCGAAAACACCATCATGACCTGCATCAGGACCGACAGCATGTTCTTGGCGCGCACCATGCCGCCGTAGAACAACGCCAGGCCCGGGATTACCATCATGATGACCAGCAGGGTGGCGACGAACATCCAGGCGGTATCCCCTTTGTTGATGGACGGCGCCGCCATGGCCGGGAGGGCCAGGCCCAGGCCCAGCATGGCGGACAGGATTTTTGTCGTTATATGCTTCATGAACACTTTCCTTCTTACAGTGCGTCGTTGCCGGTCTCGCCGGTGCGGATACGGATGACCTGGGACAGGTCGGCCACGAAGATCTTGCCGTCACCGATCTTGCCGGTGCGGGCGGCGCCCTGGATCGCATCGATTACCTGGTCGACGATGGCATCGTCGACGGCGGCTTCGATCTTGATCTTGGGCAGGAAATCGACAACGTACTCGGCGCCACGGTACAGCTCGGTGTGGCCCTTCTGGCGACCGAAACCCTTCACTTCGGTCACCGTCATGCCTTGCACGTTGATTTCCGACAGCGCTTCACGCACTTCGTCGAGCTTGAAGGGCTTGATGATGGCGGTAATCATTTTCATGGTATTGCCTCTTTTGCTATCAAAAAGTTTTTGACACGGACAGCACGGCGGCCGATTTGCCCAGGTTCTTGCCTTCCGGACTCAGGTAGGCGTCGGTATTCGCCTTGTGCCAGGCCAGGGCCACGGTGGCGACCCCGAAGTCCTTCGTTACGCCAACCCGGTAGTCGGTGTACGACGCCGGGCTGTTGTTCTTGACGCGCTGGCGGCCGACGTGCAGGTTGAGCAGGAAGCCATTGCCCACGTCGATGTCGGCGCCCACGTCCAGGTATCCGCTCTGCTTGCTGTCGGCGGTCCCGAACAGATTGGTCGTCGAGTGCGAATACTTGATGTAGGCGGGACCGAAGCCGAGTCGGCCATACAGCTCGAAGGTGTTCGCGCTCGGATCCAGGCTATTGTCCGGATAGTAGTAATACAGTCCTCCGACGTCGTAGCTGACCGTGTCGGTCAGCTGGCCGCGCTTGCCGGCGTAGACGTCCCATTCGATATTGCCGTCGCCACCCAGATCCTTGGTCCATTTGATGGTGGACAGCCAAGTGCCTACGTAAAAGCCGGATGGGCTATGGACGTAGTCGACGCCGCCTTGCACGGCAGGGTCGAAATCGGTTTGCGCAAGACCGCGGTAACGGTATTCGCTGGTGATGCTCGCGTTGTAGCTCACCTGGTGTTCGGCGGGTTGTTCCTGTGCCATGGCCGGGATGCTGGTGAAAGCCAGAATCGCCAGGCTGATTGCGTTAAATTTTGCATTGCACTTCATGACAAACCCCCTTGATGAACAATTACTGCGTTTGGAATCCTTTTTTATCTCTCCACCCTTCGTTTAGCAGGATGTGTGCCAGCTCATAAAGCATGAAAAATGGCCTTGTTTTTTTGGTAAACACGCACCACATACGATTTGCTCCAATACAATCGACCGCGAAAGGCGTCCGCCGGTTCGCGCGACGCACCAAATCAGGCCTGTTTGCACCGCGCTGGTGCATGCAGCCTCGTCAGAAAGGGATAGGGATATGAACAACAGCAACTTCTTCAGCGATTTGCAGGGCAAGATCAACCAGGCGCTCGAAAGTGGACCGGCCAAGGACATCGAGCGCAACGTCAAGGCGGCGATGACTTCGGGCTTCGCCAAGCTCGACCTGGTCACGCGCGAGGAATTCGATATCCAGGCCCAGGTGCTGGCCAAGACCCGCGCCAAGCTGGAAGCGCTCGAACTGCGCGTGATCGAGCTCGAAGCACGCCTGGCCGGCGGCGCGTCGACCACATCATCGGCAGCGGCATCGACCACCCCACCGCCCGGCGCCGCGCCGTCGGCCACCGCGCCGTTCCCGGCCCAGCCCGAGGATCCGACCATCGTGCTGCCGCCAAGCCTGGACAAATCGGGCGACACGCCGATCAACAAACCCTGAACAGGGGTGCATTCATGGACAGGGCGACCGGCATGAATGCACCTGACGCAGCGTCCGGCGCCCTGCCCGCGCAAGAAGTGTCGCTGGACGTGCTGCACGAAAAATACGCCAAGGGCGACGAGCGCACGATCGCCGAAGTGCAACAGCGCATCGCGCGCGCCCTGGCCGCCCTCGAGCCGGCGCCGCAGCGCGCCGACTGCGAACGGCGCTTCCTGTGGGCCCAGCAGCAGGGTTTCATCCCCGCCGGGCGCATCGCCTCCGCTGCCGGCCTCGGCCTGCGCGCCACCCTCATCAACTGTTTCGTGCAGCCGGTCGGCGACGCCATCTCGGGCAGCGACGACGGCCTGCCCGGCATCTATACCGCGCTCAGCGAAGCGGCCGAGACCATGCGCCGCGGCGGCGGGGTCGGCTACGACTTCAGCGCCATCCGTCCCTTCGGCAGCAAGGTGGCCGGCACCGCCTCGCGCGCTTCGGGCCCGGTCTCGTATATGGAAGTGTTCGACGCCTCCTGCCGCACCGTGGAGTCGGCCGGCGCCCGGCGCGGCGCCCAGATGGGCGTGCTGCGCGTGGATCATCCCGACGTCGAGCGCTTCATCGCGGCCAAGGACACCGGCCGGTTCACCAATTTCAATCTCTCGGTCGGCGTGACCGATGCCTTCATGCGCGCCGTCGAACATGACGAGACGTTCGCGCTGGTGCATGCGGCCGAGCCGGGCGACGAGATCCTGTCCGCCGGCGGCCACCGGCGCGAGGATGGCCCGTGGGTCTACCGCCAGGTGCGCGCGCGCGAACTGTGGGAAAGCATCATGCGCTCGACCTACGACCACGCCGAGCCGGGCGTGCTGTTCATCGACCGCATGAATGCCGAGAACAACCTCTGGTATGCCGAGGAACTGCGCGCCACCAATCCCTGCGGCGAGCAGCCGCTGCCCGCGTATGGCTGCTGCGACCTCGGCTCGCTCAACCTGGCCGCCTTCGTCGATGCGGCCTTCACGCCTGAGGCCAGTCTCGACTTCGCGCGCCTGCGCGAGGTAGCCACGGTCGCGGTGCGCATGCTCGACCTGGTGCTCGACGCCACCCAGTGGCCGCTGCCGCAGCAGGCGGCCGAGGCGCGCGCCAAGCGCCGCATCGGCCTGGGCTTCCTGGGCCTGGGCAGCGCGCTGGCGATGCTGGGCCTGCGCTACGACGCCGACGACGGCCGCGCCATGGCGGCGCGCATCGCGACCGAACTGCGCGACGCGGCCTATGCCGCCTCGATCGACCTGGCGCGCGAAAAAGGCGCCTTTCCCCTGTTCGACGCCGACCGCTACCTGCAGGGGCAGTTCATCGGCCGCCTGCCGCAGGCGCTGCGCGATGCCATCCGCGCGCACGGCATCCGCAACTCGCACCTGCTGTCGATCGCGCCGACCGGCACCATCTCGCTGGCCTTCGCCGACAATGCCTCGAACGGCATCGAGCCGCCCTATTCCTGGACCTACCGGCGCAAGAAGCGCACCGCGGACGGCGGCACGCGCAGCTATGAGGTGAGCGACCACGCCTGGCGCCTGTACCGGCAACTGCACGGCGACGCCGAGCTGCCCGCGAGCTTCGTCACCGCGCTCGAGATGCGCGCGCTGGACCACCTGCGCATGGTGGAGGCGGTCCAGCCCTTCATCGATACCGCGATCTCGAAGACGGTCAACGTGCCCGAGGATTATCCCTACGATGACTTCCGCGACCTGTACCTGGAAGCCTGGCGCGCCGGCTTGAAGGGGCTGGCGACCTATCGGCCGAATGCGGTGCTGGGCAGCGTGTTATCGAGGGCGGACGACGCACCGGTCACGCCCGCCGGCGCTAGTCCGGCGCCCGATGACGACCCGCTGCGCAAGCGTTTCGAGCACCGTCCGCTGGGCGAACTGGAATCGGTGACCTCGAAGATCGAGTATTCGACCCAGGAAGGCCGCAAGACCGCCTACCTGACGGTGAGCTTCCTGCGCGCCGATGGCGTATGGGAAAGCCGGCCCGTCACGGTCGAACGGCCCTTCGAATTCTTCATGCCGGCCAACCAGCGCACCGGCGGCCACCAGTGGATCACGGCCTCGATGCGGCTGCTGTCGATGGTGGCGCGCGCCGGCGGCCCGATCGCGCGCGCCCTGGCCGACATGCGCGAGGTGGTGTGGGAAAAAGGGCCGGTGCGCTGCGGCCACATCACGCGCGAGGATGGGGTGCGGGTGCCGGTGTACCACGACTCGGAAGTGGCGGCGATCGCCTTCATGCTGCAGCGGATGCTGATCCGGCGCGGCTTCCTCGACGAACAGGGCAACCAGGTGCCTGTCGGAGAACTGGCGCTGCGGCTCGGGCAGCGCATGCAAGGTGCCGGGCCGCAGTTGCAGGCGGAGACTCCGGCCGAGCCGCTGCCCGTCATGAACGGCGCCAAATGCCCGGAATGCGGCGCGCTGGCGCTGCGCAAGGTCGACGGCTGCTCGCGCTGCGCATCCTGCCATTATGTGGGCGAGTGCGGTTGACCGGTGCTTTGAAAAGAGGCGGCCGCAGGCCCCGCTCAGGCATACTGCCGGGGTTGCCACCAACCCTGCCCGCACGATGAGCTATTACGCCCTCAAGCACGTCCACATGACCTTCGCCATCCTGAGCGGCGCCCTGTTCCTGCTGCGCGGCCTGTGGATGCTGGCCGAATCGCCCAAGCTGCAGGCGCGCTGGGTCAGGATCGCACCGCACGTGGTCGACACCCTGCTGCTGGCCAGCGCCATCGGCCTGGCGGTATGGAGCAGCCAGTATCCGGGCCAGTCGCCGTGGCTGACGGCCAAGCTGGTGGCCCTGGTCGCTTATATCGGCCTGGGCACGGTGGCGCTCAAGCGCGGCCGCACGCGCCAGGTGCGCGCCCTCGCCTTCGCCGGCGCGCTGGCCTGCTTCGGCTACATCCTGGCGGTAGCGGTGACCAAGAATCCCCTGGTCGCCATCTGAACGACGCGGCGGCGGCGAACGTCAATGCCGCCGCAGCTGCGCCAGGTGCGCCGTCACCTGTGCCTGGTCGCCGCGCGTGAGCGGCGGGACGCCCGTCAGCGCAGCCTGGTAGGCCGCGATCGCGCGCGGCCGGTCGTGGCGCTCCTCGTAGACTTCGCCCAGGGTCTTGTAGACATAGGGCCGCGGCGCGATCGCCGCCGCCTTCTCGAGGTGGAGCGCGGCATCCGCCAGCCGGCCCTGGGCGCGCGCCACCAGCGCCAGGCCGTAGGGGCCAAGTTCGCTCGACGGCAGCCGGCGGCTCAGTTCCTGGAACAGCCGGCTGCTCTGCGCATGGCGGCCGGCGTCGAGATGGGCGGTGGCCAGGGTCAGCAGCAGCTCGCGCTGGCAGCCCTGCACCAGTACGTATTCCCGCAGGTCGGCGGCCAGGATGTGCTGCTCGGCTTCGTCGCGCTTGCCTTCTTCCAGCGCGTAGATGGCGCGCATCAGGCGGGTCAGGTCGGGATCGGTGTAGCGCGCCTCGGTGGCCAGTTCGCGCGCGCGCACTTCGCTCCCCCCAAGGAAGAACGGTGTGTCGAGATAAAAACGCATCAACGCGACCCACGCGCGGTAGTTCATCGGATCGAAGCGCAGCGCGCGTTCGAGCGCGTCGCGGGTGACGCGCGCATTGCGCACCAAGGCGATCGCGCCGCCCGCGCGCGACTGCGCCGTCAAGGCGTTGCCCAACGCTTCGGCGCACCGACTGCTGTCCGAATGGGCCCGCACGCAGCGCTCGGCCTCGGCGCGCGCCTGCAGCAAGTCGTCCGGACCACTGCGCGCGATGCGCAGGTCGACCGACGCGGCCAGCGCCACCGGATCGGTGGCATCGCGCGCCAGCCTGGCCTCGATCGCGCGGCGCGCTTCTCCGAAGCGCTTCTCGTGCACCAGGCGTGCGGTGGGTTCGGTCTGGACCGCGTGCGCGACATCGCACCCGACACCCAATAGCAACACCGGCACCCACCATGCCAAGCCCTTAGCCAGCATTGCATTCCCTCTCGTCGCGAGACCTGGCCTTTTCCGTGGCGGCCGGTTCGCTTGTGCGATCAGATTATTGTTGTTATCTGAGTTGGAACAAATCGTCACACGGAATGTATGGAAGAGTCAATGCAGCAAGAATAGTTACCATTTAAACCATCAACCTCACGGTGCGCTGGATCAACGCGCCGGGCGCGCGTTGCGGTACTTGGCCAGCTCGGTCTTGAGCCAGGTGGCGCTGGCGGACGGCGCATTGCCGCCGCAGCGGACCTGGTAGGGCTTGCCGCTGAGGCTGCTTTCGGTCGCGGCGCGCGCGATGAAATCTTCGCTCGACGCGACCAGGTCGCGCTTGAGCAGGTAGTCGTATTTGCGCTGGATGTGTTTCGCGGCGTCGGCCGCGTCGTGCCAGCTGCCGTTGCGCTGGAAGCTGCAGCCGGAAGACGTCAGGTAGGCGATCAGGTGGGCGATTTCCTGGCGCGCCGCGGGCGGCGGCGCGGCCAGGGACATCTGGGGCAGGATGATGAGCGCGATGGCGACGATGCAGGATTTCATCATGGACGGCAAATAATAGGTAACTTGGGTTCCCGCCTTCGCGGGGAGTCGTTACTGCCAGTGGCAGTAACGGATTTCGAGTCAGGTACATTCGACCACTCTGCCACCTCTCCTGAATCGGTGTTGCGTGGTCGCGTAAGCGAGGCCGCATTATAGCGGAGGCCTGGCGAAAGTTGCAAGGCGTGCGCTGCAACTAATTCCTGTCTCACACCGGCGGGCCGTTCAGCCGCAGATGCCAGTCCTCGATCTGCCCGCTCGCCAGGCGGCGCTCGAAGGTCGTGCGCCAGCGTGGGACCAGCGGCGCCAGCTGCGACGCCCGCAGCCACTCGTCGCGCAGGCCGGGTGCGCCGGGGTCGATGGGGAACATGGCGGCGATCGCCCGCGCCAATGGCCAGTCGGGGCACGTGCGGTCGACCAGCTCGAATACATCGCCCGCCGCCAGCCAACCCTCGCGCAGCACGCGGTAGTACCAGCCCGTGTGGCCGCTGGACTGCAGCGCCAGCGCCGCATCCGGCCGGCCGAAACGCAGGTTGACGCGAAAGCACGGCTGGCGCCCCTGCGATACCTGCACCAGCGTCTCGCCGACGCGGAATACGTCGCCCACATGCACGTCGCGCTCGCTTATGCCGTGCGTCGAGATGTTCTCGCCGAAGGCGCCCGCCGCATACGGTACCGGGCTGCCGGGATACCAGTCGCGCCACTGCGGGTAATGTTCGGCGGCGTAGTGGTGCAGCGCTTTTTCTGGACCGCCGTGGTAGACGCGGTCGCCCTGCTCGTCGCCTTCGAGACCGTCGAGCGCCAGCCACAGCGCGCCCTGGCGCGCCTGCTTGCCGATGCCGCTCAGGACTTCAACGGCGCCGGGGGCGCCGATCGGGCGCGCGCGGCCGGTCAGCAGCGCCTCGATCGGGCGCGGGCGGAATGCTTCCATGGTGTTCCCTTCAGGCGAAGATGGCCCAGTTGCGCTGCTGCGTCGCGGGGTCGGTCGGCTCGTGCTCGGCGCAATCGATGCGCAGGAAGGAGATCGGCAGCGGCGCATTGACCAGCGCGCAGTGGTGCGGCACCTTCGCGCCCGGGTATTTATTGGCCTCGAAATGGCGGCACGACAGGCAGGCGCGCAGCTCGGGGAAGCGGTCGGTCTTCTGCAGCTCGGCGATCAGCTTGAACAGGCCGGTGAGCATCTGCACCTGCTGCTCGGCCGCCAGCCGCGATGCCGCACTGTCGGCGAACGACAGCGCGTGGCCCAGGCGCTCGGCCACGCGCTCGCCGTCAAGCGTCAGGTGCAGCGCGGTGGCGCGGCCGTCGTCCTCGGCGCGCGCCTTGCGCACCAGGCCCTTGTTGACCAGCGCGGCCACCGAGTCGCTGGCGCTGGCCGCCGAGATCGACAACTGCCTGGCGAGCCATGACAGGCGCACGCCGCGCGTGCGGTGCTGCAGCAGGTGCAGGATCTCGGCCTGGGCCGGATTGAGCCCTTCGCTGGTCGAGACTTCCCACATGCCGGCGCGCAGCACGGTCGCGATGCGGCCGATGGCGGTGACGATGCGCGCCGAGACGTCGGGCGTGCTGTCCCAGGGGGTTTCGGGTTGAATGTCCATGCGCTTCAGGATAGCAAAGCGCGGGCATTTGTCAAGGAGTCCTAATTAGAGATCCAGGCCGCCCCGGTGCAGCAAGTCGAGACGGCGCACGAAATCGCGCAGCACGATCCGGTACAGCTCGTCGCCCAGCACGCTGTCTTCGGCGCCGGCGTCGATGTTCGGGTTGTCGTTCACTTCGATCACCACCGGTCCGCGCGGCGTCATCTTCATGTCCACCCCGTAAAGCCCGTCGCCGATCAGGTTGGCCGCCTTCAGGGCGTAGTCCAACAACTCAGCCGGCACGTCGGCCAGCGGCACCGCGGCGGCCATGCCGAATTCGGCCTTGCCGCTGGCGTCGCGCTTGGCGACCTGCCAGTGGCCTTTCGACATGAAGTATTTGCTGGCGAAGATGGGCTCGCGATTCAGGACGCCGATGCGCCAGTCGAAGTCGGTGTACAGGTATTCCTGCACCAGGATCAGGGCCGACTGCCGCAGCAGCTCCTGCGCCACGCTCGAGAATTCGGCGGCATCCTGCACTTTCACGACACCGCGCGAAAAGGCGCCGTCGGGAATCTTGAGCACCATCGGATACGCGATGTGCGCCTCGATCGCGGCCAGCGTCCCGGCGTCGGCAGCCTGCAACGTGAACGTCAGTGGCGTGGGAATCCCGTGCCGGCGCAGCAGGTCGGCCAGGTAGACTTTATTGGTACAGCGCAGGATCGAGGCCGGATCGTCGATCACCACCAGGCCCTCGCTCTCGGCCTTCTTCGCAAACAGATAGGTATGGTGGTTGATGGCCGTGGTCTCGCGGATGAACAGCGCATCGAATTCGGCCAGGCGCGAAAAATCCTGGCGGCCGATCGGCGCCACGTCGATGCCCAGCTCGCGCCCCACTGCCGCCAGGCGCGCCAGCGCCCCCGGATTGCTCGGCGCCAGCTCCTCGTTCGCGTCGTGCAGCACCGCGATCCGGTAGCGGTAGCGGCGTACGGCAGGCAGGCGCCGCGCCAGGCCCGCGTAGTCGCGCAGCGCTGTGCGGCATGCCTGGCGATCCCTTTCGCCCGGGCCCTGCAGGCGGATCGCGGCGATATGCCATTCATCGCCACGCGCGAACTCGACCCGCAATAGCGGCGCAGGAAAGGTGTCGAAGATCCGGCGCGCCAGCTCGGCCAGCGGCGTGTAGTCGGTCATCCCGAAGCGGATGTCCAGCGAGAACTTGACCGGCATCGGTGCGCCGCCCACGGCGCCGAGCGCGTCGTCCAGTGCGCGGTCGAGTTCACCCGTGTCGAGGGTATAGATCGCCTTGCGCGACAGGTCATTAATCGTCTTCACCGACGGCAGCACCTGCTGTCCCCGGGCCTGCGCCATCAGCGAGCAGTAGTAGCCGAGCGACAGGTATTTGTAGCTGCGGCACAGGTTGATCACCAGCGCGCCCTCCTCCAGCGTGGACGCCGCCAGGAAGTCGGCCGCCTCCATCACGATGCAGTCGCCATCGAGCGCGCTCCAGTCCTGGGCGTGGTCGACGACCACCAGGCGGCGCGTTCGCGGCGCCTCGATGGCGGAAGAAATCGTGGGAAGCGTGGTCATGGTGCGGTGCCGGAGTTGGGTTGACCAGGACTGTACCGGCGCCGCCATAAAAACCGTGTAAAGAACGCCAGTCCGGACGGCAAGCCGGTGTAAACGCCGCGCCTCACGCCGCCCAACCCTGGCGCAACAAGGCCCACAGGTCGACGTCGCGCGTCGCCCCGCCGACGCGCCAGCGCGCATGCAGGCGTCCTTCGCGGCGAAATCCCAGGCGCGCCAGCACCGACTGCGATGCAAGGTTGTGCGGCGTGACCTCGGCCTCGATGCGTTCCAATCCGAGCGTCGCGAAACCATGGCCGAGCAGCAGACCCAGCGCCTCGCGCGCCAGCCCTTGCCCCCAGTACGTCTCGGCCAGCAGGTAGCCCAGCGTGGCGCGCCGGTGCTCGTGCGCGATGTCGTACAGCGCGCAACTGCCGGCCAGCCGGTCGCCAGGCCCCGCAATGATCGCCAGGTGCAGCGCGGCGCCGCTGGCCAGGTCGCGGCCCGCCTCGTTGATCGCCGCCTGCGCTTGCGCCAGCGCGGTCCAGGGCGGATGGATCCAGTGGCGCATCACTTCCGGGTCGGCGTACAGGGCCAGCAAGTCCGGCGCGTCATCGGCGCGCAGCGTCCGCAGCCGCAGGCGTTCGGTGGAAAGATCGGGAAAGTCGGCATGGTGCATGGAAGCTCCGGGTTCATTGGCGGACCGGCAGCTTAGCCCCGCGCACACCAGCGCGATAGCCCGCGTTTACACCGCATTGATCCACCCTGCCCCGACTTTTTCCCTGTTTTTACAACGGCGTCGCTACGCTGGATGCCATCGAACCCGCACCTGGAGGCCAGCATGATCATCGCCATCGTCAACCAGCACGACAACCCCGATCGCACCGTCATCGCGCGCAATCTCGCCGTGCTGCGCGCACGCAGCGGACGCCGCGTTTGCCTGATGAGCACTGCACGCGACGGCGATTGGGCCACCGAGCGCGCCGACGCCGCGGTGCGGCCCTGGATCGATACCCGCCAGGTCGGCAGCCGCGCGGTCAAGACGCGGCTCGCCGCCCTGCGTCCGCTGTTCAACGACATCCTGGTCGACGCCGGCGCGCGCGATACCGAGCAATGCTGCTGCGTGCTGGCCTCGGCGCGGCTGGTGGTGGTGCCGGTGCGCGGCAGCGAGATCGACCTCGATCGCCAGTACCGGCTGCTGGCGCGCCTGAACGCGGCGCGCGCCTTCAATCCCGGCATGCGGGTGCTGTTCGTCGCCGTCTGCGGCGCCGACGGTCCCTGCGAAGAAGAACGCGCGGCCGTGCTGGCCCACGTGGCGCGCGTGCAGGACGCCAGCCTGGCGAATGTCGTCCTGCACCGGCCGGCCGGTCACGACTATGGGCCCGGTCGCTGCGTGTGCGACGCCGAAACCTGCGACCCCGAGGCCGCGGGCGAGATGCACGCGCTGTACGACGAGGTGTATGCGACCTTGCCGAAGCTGGCGCTGCCGCCGGCGGCCCAGCTTGGCGCCGCCCACGCACTGTGGGGCTAAGCCATATGGCCATCCGCCATGCCAGCCTCGCCGACGTCGCGGCCCTGGTCGAGATCGAGAATGCCAGCTTCCCCGGCAACCGTCTCGACCGGCGCCGCTTTCGCTACCTGCTCGCCCACGCGCACGGCGCCCTGCTGGTCGATGCCATGGGCGACGGGCTGCGCGGCTACATGCTGTTGCTGTTTCGCGCCAGCGCGACCGTCGCGCGGCTGTATTCGATCGCGACCCACCCTGCCCACCTGGGCTGCGGGGTTGCCGCAAGACTGGTCGATGCGGCCGAACGGCAGGCGCGCCAACACGGCCACACCTGCCTGCGGCTCGAGATCCGCGCCGACAATGCGGCCTCGCTGGCGCTGTTTCGCGGACGCGGCTACCGCGAGTTCGGCCGCCACGCCGCCTACTACCACGACGGCATGGATGCGCTGCGCCTGCAAAAGCCGCTGCCGCGCATCCCAGCCGGCGCCCTTACTGGTTGACCTTGCCCGGCAGGCTCAGGTTGCCGGAGGCGACCTTGAACACATCGGCCACGCACACCAGCGGATCGTGCACGCTCGCATTGATGCGCAGGGCGGCGGTGACGCCGTCGAAGCTGGCGCTGTTCAACACGCCGATATCGTCGAACGGTACCTTCACTTCCAGCGTATCGCCCTTGAATACCGGGCTGTAGGCCGGGCTGTCGATCAGGATCGGCAGGCCGGGCCAGGTCTTCGGCAGCTTCGGCTTCGCCCCTTCCGGGATGTCGACGATCTTGAGCGCATCCTTGCCGCAGGCGGCATCCCTGGTCAGCACCACCCAGTGCGAGTGCCACAGGTCGCCATCGTTATCGAGCTTGCCGTCGCCGTTCTCGTCGTACAGCGGGGTGTCGTCGAAATCCGGGTGGGCGGTGACGGCGAAGGCCAGGATGCCGGCGCCGCGTTCGAAGCCGACCGTCGACGGATCCATGCTGGTCGGCCACACGTACGAAAACACCTGGCTGCCGGCCAGCTTGCCGGTCTTGCCTGGCTTCGAAGCGCCGGCCTTGCCCGAGACCGCGATATGGAAGGTCGCGGTATTGCCTTCGGTGGTGATCTTCGTGTGATGGATGTCGAACGGCGCCTTGACGGCCTTGGCCGGCGCGCTCTTGATGCCGCCCTTGTGTTCGCCCTGGTGGGCAAAGGCGCCGAGCATGGTCAGCGACAGTGCTGCTGCAAGCGTGGTCTGGATCAGTTTCATGTCAGGTTCTCTTTCTTGTTGTGTCAATCAAGTCATTCGAAGGCAGGCGTCGCCGTCGCAGCCGCTCGCTTCGACCGGTTCGGCCAGCAGGCGGCCGATCAGCGCGCCGACCTGCATATCGTCGGCCCGGCCGAACAGGCTGTGACGCAGCACGCCCTGGCGGTCGAACAGCAGCAGGGTCGGCGTGCCGCGCAGGCCATAGCGTTCCATCGTGCGCGGCACCGGGCCGGTATCGCTTGCGCGGTCGATGCCGACCGGGAAACCGATGCGGTACTCATGCACGAAGGCTTTCAGGGCGCCTTCGTTCATGGCGTCGTGGTGTTCGAACACCGTGTGCAGGCCCAGCACCGCGACCTCGTCCTGCCCGAACAGCTGGCGGATGCCCTTCGCTTGCGGGATGCCGTGCGAGACGCAGCCCGGGCACAGCATCTGGAAGGCATACACCGCCACCACCCTGCCGCGCAGGGACGCCAGCGTCGGCGCCTGCGTGGCATTCAACCAGCCGCTGACCTCGAACTCGGGCGCGGGGGTGCGATAGAGAGGCGCGTTCATTTTGCGCGCAGCTTCACGCCAGGGAAGTCGACCGGCACGTCGAAGGCCACGTTCACGTAGTTGGTGAACAGGTTCAGGGCGACGTGGGCCATGATCTCGACGATCGCGCCGTCGTCGAAACCGGCGTTGCGCAGGGCCTGCACTTCGATGGCATCGACATGGCCGCGCTTCTCGACCACGGCCAGCGCGAAGCGCAGGGCGGCGGCGGTCTTCGGATCGCTCGACTGGCCGGCCTGGGCCTGCGCCATCTCGTCCGCGGTCGCGCCGGCTTTCTGGCCCAGCGCGGTGTGGGCCGCGAGGCAGTAGTTGCAGTCGTTGCGGTCGGCGATCGCGACGGCGATCTGCTCGCCCAGGCGGGCGCCGATGGTGCCGCCGCCGAGGGCGCCGAACGAGCCCCACATGCTGGTCAGTGCTGCGGGCGAGTTGGCCACGCCGCGGAACATGTTCGGCACAACGCCGAAGGCGCCCTTGATCTCTTGCAACAGTTCGCCGCTGGTGCCTTGTGCGGTGGCCGGGTTCACGAGTTCGATACGGGACATGATGTTTCCTTTCAGTCGATTGGCCGGATCGGTGACGGCGGCCATGAATTTAAATAGGAATCCTAACTATTAGGATCGAAAAAAGGAGCAGTCAGGATTCCGGCATTGCGACGGCCGGCATGCGGCGGCATGGTCGGTGCGTCTTGCTGGGTGGCTGCGGTGTCGGCTGCCTGACTGCCCATGGACACAGAATATCAGCTGCCAAATTTATGTCAAGGAGTCCTAATTAAATTCTTTCTATCGGTCCGATAGCAGATTTTCGTCCCCCTCCCCTTCGACACGCCGGCTCAGCAGGGTACGCGTAGCATCGCGAAAAAAATTGCAGATCGCTGTAACGAAATCGCGGGGCCGACGACTTAACAGCACCACCATCACACAGGATCCCACATGAACAAGCATCTCGCCCCCGCCATGCTGGCGCTCTGCGCCGGCGCCGCCCAGGCCCAGGCGCCCGTCGATACCGGTCCGACGGCCTTGATCGACGCCCTCAACGGCACCTTCGGCCAGCATGCCGGCATGCGCGCCTCGCATGCCAAGGGCTTTTGCGCCGTCGGCGAATTCATTCCGGCCAGGGGCGCCAGCGACATCGTGCACGGTCCGCTGTTCGCCCAGGCGCGCGTGCCCGCCAACCTGCGCTTCTCGGTCGGCGGCGGCAACCCGAAGGCCTCGGACAAGAGCCGCAGCGTGCGCGGCCTGTCGATGCGCCTCGCGGCCCAGGGTGAAACCTGGGACCTGCTCCTGATCTCGGAACCCGCCTTCTTCGCCGCCACCCCGGCCTCGTTCGTGAGCTTCCTGCAGGCGCGCGTGCCGGACCCCGCCACCGGCAAGCCCGACCCGGCCAAAGTCGCCGCCCACAATGCCGCGCATCCGGATGGCACACGCCAGCCGGCCCTGCTGGCCGCCCACGCGGCCCCCGCCTCGTACGCCAGCACGCCCTACTTCTCGAACAATGCCTTCGTGTTCAGCGACCGCCGCCAGCGCCTGCGGCATGCCCGCATCGTGGCCGAGCCGGATACCGGCATCGGGTACCTCAGCGCGGAACAGGAAAAGTCGCTGCCCGACCTGTTCCTGCACGACGAGTTGACGGGCCGCCTGGCGGCCGGCAACGTGGGCTTCACGCTGTACGCCCAGTTGCCGGCCGCGGGCGACGCGCTGCTCGACCCCAGCACCGTGTGGCAAGGCTCCGGCAAGGTCGAACTCGGGCGCCTGAAAGTCAGTGCGCTGGCCGCGAGCGATGCCTGCGACGGCGTGGTCTACATGCCGCTGGCGCTGCCGACGGGGATCGCGCCGAGCGACGATCCGATCCTGCATGCCCGCAATGCCGCCTATGCCGTCTCGCTCGCGCGCCGCAGCAAATAGCCGGCCGGACGCCGGCCCGTGGCAGGCGCTGGCCGCCGAGCGGCCATTCCTGCTGCGGCTGGCGCGGCTGCAGCTTGGCTCCCAGGCCGATGCCGAGGACGCGGTGCAGGAAACGCTGGTCGGCGCGGCGCGCGGCTGGCAGGGCTTCGCCGGCGCCTCGAGCCTGCGCAGCTGGCTGACCGGCATCCTGCGCCACAAGATCGTCGACCTGCTGCGCAGCCGGCGCCTGCAGCCGTGTGCGGACGTCGCCGACGTGGCAGGCGACCACGCCGAATTCGACGCCCTGTTCACGCCCGACGGCGCCTGGCATCCCGACACCTTCGTCGACACGGTGTGCGGCGCGACCGCGCTTGCCCAGCGCCAGCTGCTCGACATCGTCGAACTGTGCCTGCGCCGCCTGCCCGACGAGACGGCGCGCCTGTTCCTGATGCGCGAATACCTGGGCATGGAATTGAAGGAAATCGAGGAACACTGCATGCTGTCCAACGCCAACCTGCGCGTGGTGCTGTACCGCGCGCGCATGCGCCTGCGCGAGTGCGCGGTGCGCAGCTGGGGAGAACCCGAATGAGCGATCCGACCACCCCGGTCACCTGCCGCGACACGACCTGGCTCGTGTCCTGCGCCCGCGACGGCGCGCTCACGCCGGCACAGGCCAGCCAGCTGGCGGCCCATCTGTCAGGCTGCACTGTATGCCAGATAGCGTCGAAGCAGTTCGGCCAACTGTTCGGGCAGCTCGACACCCTGCTGGCGCGCGATCCACCCTCTTGACTATTTGTATGTACACGTTATGATTAGGACTCCTACAATAAAGCCGGGAGCGCTTGCCGCTGCCGCCTTTGGCCATTCCTGTCGAAAGCGCCACCATGACCCAGCAATCATCTTCTCCCGCGGCCCATTCCCTGGACCGCGCCTCGACCATTCTCTACCACGACGGTTGCCGGCTCTGTCTCGACATCGCCCGCACCCTGGCCAGCGCGATGCCAGGCCTGGTCGTGGTCGACCTCGGCCTGCATCCGGACCTGGCCTGCCAGGCCGCTGCGCGCGGCGTCAGCGAGTTGCCCAGCCTGGTCATCGGCGCGAAAGTGCTGCCGGTGGCGCCGCACTCCGACCTGGCCCACGCCTAGCGGATATCGACCCGCTGGTGGGGCTCGAACTCGTGGTAGATGTCGGGCTGGTGCAGCGGGATGTACATGTGCAGCCGCTTGCCGCGATGGTAGACCTCGCGCAGCGTATTGCACGCTTCCCAGGCGCGCTCGTAGGAATCGGCGATGTGCAGCACCGCCCACGGACTGTCGGGCGAACCTTCGCGGATCATTTCCACGTGGCGGATGTGGAAGAACGGTGCGAAGCTCTCGACGATGGCGCTTTCGCAGGCGTCGCCGTGCAGGCCGGACAGGATGACTTTCATGGCGTTCTCCTTCAGGCGATGATGTTGAGGCCACCGTCGACATAGACGGTGCTGCCCGTCAGGCGGCGCGCGAAGTTCGATGCGAGATAGGCGCATACCTGGCCCACGTCGTCGATGTCGACCAGTTCGCCCAGCGGCGAGCGCGTTACCGCGTCGCGCAGCAGCAGGTCGAAATCCTTCAGGCCCGATGCCGCCCGGGTCTTGAGCGGCCCCGGCGAGATGGCGTGCACGCGGATGTCGCGCGGGCCCAGCTCGTAGGCGAGATAACGGCAGCACGATTCCAGCGCCGCCTTCACCGGTCCCATCACGTTGTAGTTGGGGACCACCTTGTCGGCGCCGTGGTAACTCATCGCGAACATGCTGCCACCCTCGGTCATCAGGGGTGCGGCCAGCCTGGCCATGCGCACGAACGAGTGGCAGGACACGTCCATCGCCTGCAGGAAGCCATCGAGCGAACACTCGAGCAGGCCGCCCTGCAGGTCGGCCTTGGGCGCGAAGGCGATCGAATGGACCAGGATGTCGAGCCGCCCCTGCAGCGCGAGGTCGATGAACAGGCTGTCCATCTGCGCCGGCTCGCGCACGTCGAGCGGCAGCAGGCGCGCGCCCAGTTGCGCGGCAAGCGGTTCGACATGCGGCAGCGCCTTGTCATTCAGGTAGGTCAGCACGACCTCGGCGCCGAGCGCGTGGAAGGCCCGGGCGCAGCCCCAGGCGATCGAATGCTCGTTGGCGACGCCGACCACCAGCGCGCGCTTGCCGGCCAGGATGGGGTGAAGCGATTGTGTCATGCGGCCTCCAGTAATTCGTAAGTGTGGCGCGCGATCATGCGTTCTTCTTCGGCCGGCACCAGCCATACCGACACCCGGCTGCCGGCCGTGCTGATGCGCGCGACCCCGGCCGGATTGGCGGCGTTGGCCGCGGGATCGAGCTCGACGCCGAGCCAGGCGGCGTCGCGGCACACGGCGGCGCGCAGCCGCGCGCTGTTCTCGCCGATGCCGCCCGAGAACACCAGCGCATCGAGCCCTTGGATACTGGCCGCCAGCGAACCGAGTTCTCGCCCTATCCGGTAGACCAGCAGGTCGATCGCAAGTTGCGCGCGCGGGTCGCTGCTCGCTTCCAGCACGCGCATATCGGACGACAGGCCGGACACGCCCAGCAGGCCGGATTCCTGGTACATCAGGCGCTGCACGCCGGCGACGCTCATGCCCTGCTCCTCGATCAGGTAGATCACCACGCCCGGGTCGAGCGCGCCGCAGCGCGTGCCCATCGGCAGGCCGTCGACGGCGGTGAAGCCCATCGTGCTGGCCATGCTGCGCCCGCCGCGCATGGCGCACATGCTGGCGCCGTTGCCGAGGTGGGCGGCGACCACGCGCGCGTCCTGCAGCGCCGGATCGTGCAGCGGCAAGGTAGCCGCGATGTGCTCGTACGACAGGCCGTGGAAGCCGTAGCGGCGGATGCCGAGGTCGGTGATCGCCGGCGGCAGCGCGAAGGCCCGGGCCAGCGCCGGCTGCGCCGTGTGGAAGGCGGTGTCGAAGCACCCCACTTGCGGCAGGCCGGGCGCCAGCGCCATCAAGGCGCGCACCGGCGCCAGGTTGTGCGGCAGGTGCAGCGGTGCGAGCGGCACCAGCCGCTCCAGGCGCTCGAGCACCGCTTCGTCGAGCCGCTGCGGGCCGCTGTAGTCGACGCCGCCGTGCACGATGCGGTGGCCCACCGCGCGCACCCGGTAGCCATCCAGTTCACGCGCGGCGAAATCGATCAGGAAGGCCATGCCGGCGTGGTGGTCCAGGGCCTCTGGCCAGCGCTGTTCGCCGACCGTGGCGCCATCGGCGTCCTGGGCGCTGAAGCGGGTAGCGCCGCGGTACAGGTTCTCGATCCTGCCCTTGAAGGCCAGCGCCAGGCCGGGCAGCACATGGACCGAGAACTTGATGCTGGACGAACCGGCGTTGATGACCGCGATGCAGTCCGTGCTGGCGGTCGTCATGTCAGCGCACCGCCACTTGCGCGCTGGCCAGCTGGTGGCGCGCCAGCAGCACCGCCACCGCGCACGAGGCCAGGCGCGCCGCCACCGTGTCGGCGCGGCTGGTCAGGATCAGCGGCACGCGCGCGCCGAGCACGATGCCGGCGGCGGCCGCGCCGGCGATGAAGCTCAGGCTCTTGGCCAGCATATTGCCGGCTTCGAGGTCGGGCGCCACCAGCACGTTGGCGCGGCCCGCGACCGGCGACACCAGGCCCTTGACCGCGGCAGCCTGCGGGTCGATCGCATTGTCCATCGCCAGCGGGCCGTCGACGATGGCGCCGGTAATCTGGCCGCGGTCGGCCATCTTGCACAGGGCGGCGGCGTCGATCGTCGACGGCATCTTGTCGCTCACGGTTTCCACCGCCGCCAGGATCGCCACCCGCACGCCGTCGAAGCCGAGCACCCGGGCCAGGTCGATTGCGTTCTGCACGATGTCGCGCTTGGCGGCCAGGTCGGGGATGATGTTGATGGCCGCGTCGGTGATGATCAGGGGTTCGCCGCGGCCCGGCACGTCCATCACGAAGCAGTGGCTCAGGCGCCGCGCGGTGCGCAGGCCGGTGGCGCCGTGCACCACCGCGCCCATCAATTCGTCGGTATGCAGGCTGCCCTTCATCAGGACCGCGGCCCTGCCCTCGCGCACCAGTTCGACCGCGCGCGCGGCCGAGGCATGGCTGTGCTGCGTATCGACCAGCGGCAGCGCCCCGATGTCGAGACCGGCCGCTTCGGCGGCGGCATGGATGCGCGCGCGCGGGCCGACCAGGATCGGCGCCACCAGGCCGATGCGTGCCGCGTCGAGCGCTGATTCCAGCGCATAGCGGTCACAGGCATGCGCCACGGCCACCGTCACCGGACCCTGTTCGCGCGCGGCGGCGATCAGCCGGTCGTAATAGGGATGCGTGGTGTTCACTGCTTCCATTGCCTCTCCTTGTACCTGGACCGGTCAATGGTAGCATCGCATGATCGCAAAACAACCAATTTATGCTGCAATGCAGCATACCTTAATCTGGTTCAAGGAAATCCAGGATCAATGACGATGAATGCAATCGACGCCGGGGCCAGCAGCCTGGTCCTGGTCGACTACCAGGCCCGCCTCATGCCGGCCATCCACGGCGCCGACGACGTCGTCGCCAAGGCGCTGGTGCTGGCGCGCGCGGCGGCGCTGCTGGACGTGCCGACGATAGGGACCGAACAGAATCCCGAGCGGCTCGGCCCGAATACCGAGGCGCTGGCGCGGGTGTGCCGGCACACGGTATCGAAGACGCACTTCGGCGCCTGCGAGGATGGCTTGCAGGCGGCGCTGGAGGCACAGGCGCCGGGCCGCCAGCAGGTGGTGATTGCCGGCTGCGAGGCCCATGTCTGCATGCTGCAGACGGCGCTGGGTCTGTTGCGCGCCGGCCGCGACGTGTATGTGGTGGAAAACGCCAGCGGCTCGCGCCGGCCGCTGGATCACGCCGCCGCCATGCGCCGCCTGGCGCAAGCCGGCGCCACGATCGTGACGCACGAGATGGTGCTGTTCGAATGGCTGCACGATTGCCGGCATCCGCGTTTCCGCGAGGTGCTGGCGCTGATCAAGGCAGAAACCTAGGCGCGGGGCCAGCACCCGCCGTCGGGCGCATCGATGCCGCAGGGGACGCCGGCGCAGCAGTTCTCGGTGAGGAAGCCGACCAGCGCATTCATGGTGTCGAACTGGGCGGTATAGATGACGAAGCGGCCTTCCTGGCGCGCCGTCGCCAGGTTGGCATGCGCCAGCTCCTTCAGGTGGAAAGATAACGCCGACGAGGCGATGCCCAGCTCTTCGCCGATCTTCCCGGCAGGCAGGCCCGACAGGCCGGCCTGGATCAGCAGGCGGAAAATCGCCAGCCGCGATTCCTGGGCCAGGGCGGCGAGCGCCGCCAGTACGTGTTTCGTTTCCATGGTCGACGTCATCCAGTTGAACAATTCCAGCACCTGGATTATAGTGCACCATCATCTCAATATCTATTGAACTATTGAGATTAACCCGACTTCCTTCCATGCCCATGAACTTCCTGTTTCTCTGCACCGGCAACTCGTGCCGCTCGATCCTGAGCGAAGCCGTGTTCAACCACCTCGCGCCGGCCGGCCTCCAGGCCATCAGCGCCGGCAGCCAGCCCACCGGCAGGCTCAACCTGGGTGCGGTCGACCAGCTGCGGCGCCACGGCATCGGGGTCGACGGCTACGCCAGCAAATCGTGGCACGATCTGCCGCTCACGCCCGATGTGGTGGTGACGGTCTGCGGCAATGCGGCCGGCGAGACCTGCCCGGCCTACCTGGGCAATGTGGTGCGCACGCATTGGGGCCTGGACGACCCGGGCGAAGTCCGAGGCAGCACCGAAGAAGTGGAAGCAGCGTTCGAGCAGACGTACCGGATCGTGCTGGCCCGCACCCGGGCCCTGTTCGCGCTGCCGCTGGCCGACCTGGCCGCCGACCGCGCAGCCCTGAAGCTGGCGCTGGACCGCATCGGCGCGATACTGCCGTGAACGCGGCCCGTCCATGCTGAGCGCCTCGCTCATCTTCCTCGCCACGCTGGTGCTGGTGATCTGGCAGCCGCGCGGGCTGGGCATCGGCTGGAGCGCCGCCGCCGGCGCGCTGGCTGCCCTGCTGGCCGGGGTGGTCCAGCTGTCCGACATCCCGGTGGTCTGGGGCATCGTCTGGAATGCCACCGGCGCCTTCGTCGCCGTGATCGTCATCAGCCTGCTGCTCGACCGCGCCGGTTTCTTCGAATGGGCGGCGCTGCACGTGGCGCGCTGGGGCAACGGTGACGGCCGGCGCCTGTTCGTGCTGCTGGTGCTGCTCGGGGCGGCGGTCGCGGCGATCTTCGCCAACGATGGCGCGGCGCTGATCCTGACGCCGATCGTGATCGCCATGCTGGCCGCGCTGCGCTTTTCGCCGCGCGCCACGCTCGCTTTCGTGATGGCGGCCGGCTTCATCGCCGATACCGCCAGCCTGCCGCTGGTGGTGTCGAACCTGGTCAACATCGTCTCGGCCGACTACTTCGGCATCGGCTTCGCGCGCTACGCGGCGGTCATGGTCCCGGTCAACCTGGTGTCGGTGGCGGCCACCCTGGCCGTCCTCTACCTGTTCTTCCGGCGCGACATCCCGCGCGACTACGACCTCGCCCAGTTGCACCGTCCAGCCGACGCGATCCACGACCGCGCCACCTTCATCGCCGGCTGGTGGGTGCTGGCGCTGCTGCTGGCAGGCTTTTTCGTGCTCGATGCGGCTGGCGTGCCGATCAGCGCCGTGGCGGCCGGCGGCGCCGCCATCCTGGTCGGCGTCGCCGCGCGCGGCCGCCGCATTCCGGTGGGAGAGGTGCTGCGCGGGGCGCCATGGCAGGTGGTGGTGTTCTCGCTAGGGATGTACCTGGTGGTGTACGGCCTGCGCAATGCGGGGCTGACCGACACCCTGGCCGCCCTGCTCGAACGCTGCGCCGCGCTCGGCGTCTGGGGCGCGGCGCTGGGCACCGGCTTCATCGCCGCAGCGCTGTCTTCCATCATGAACAATATGCCGGCGGTGCTGGCCGGCGCGCTGGCGATCGACGCCACGGCCACCCACGGCGCAGTGCGCGAGGCGATGATCTACGCGAACGTGATCGGCAGCGATCTCGGGCCCAAGATCACGCCGATCGGCAGCCTCGCCACCCTGCTCTGGCTGCATGTCCTGGCGAGCAAGGGCATCCGCATCTCGTGGGGCTATTACTTCCGTGTCGGCCTGGCGCTCACCTTGCCGATCCTGTTGCTCACGCTGTGCGCGCTGGCGCTGCGCCTGGGCTGACCTTCGACGATCACCATGGACCAGATTCCCGACCTTCCCCATATCGACCCGGCACGCCTCGCCCTGCCTTCTGCCGAACGACTCGTCCCGGCCGACCGGCTCGACCACCCGCCACGCATCCTGATGCTGTATGGCTCGCTGCGCGAGCGTTCCTTCAGCCGCCTGTTGACCGAGGAAGCGGCGCGCATCCTGCGCCACTTCGGCGCCGAAGTGAAGATCTACGATCCGGCCGGATTGCCGCTGGTGGGCAGCGTGGCGGACACCCACCCGAAGGTGGTCGAGCTGCGCGAACTATGCATCTGGTCGGAAGGCCAGGTATGGTGCAGCCCCGAACGCCACGGCGCGGTGACGTCGGTCTTCAAGAACCAGGTCGACTGGATCCCGCTCGAGCAGGGTTCGGTGCGGCCGAGCCAGGGGAAGACCCTCGCCGTGATGCAGGTCTGTGGCGGCTCGCAGAGCTTCAACGTGGTCAACACCCTGCGCCTGCTGGGCCGCTGGATGCGCATGTTCACGATTCCGAACCAGTCGTCGGTGCCGATGGCGTACAAGGAATTCGGCGACGACGACCGCATGCTCCCGTCGGCCTACTACGAGCGCGTGGTCGATGTGATGGAAGAGCTGTACAAGATCACGCTGCTAATGCGCGGCAGCAGCGCCTACCTGACGGAGCGCTACAGCGAGCGCAGCGCGCGTGCGAACCGGGCGATCGATCGCCAGATCGCGCGCTTGTGATCCGCCGCGCATGAACTTCGCGAACCGGTCATCGCCACGCTGGACAACGCTCGCGGATTTCTTATGATGTGAAGTCCCGACCCTGGCCTGCATGCCGATGACCGATATCCGTCCCGCTTCCCAGCCCGATGCCGAGCCCATCTGCGCCATCTACAACCATTACGTCGCCAGCACCACGATCTCGTTCGAAGAAGCGCCGGTGTCCGCGGCCGCCATGGCCGCCCGCATCGCCGACGTGACGAACGGCGGCCTGCCCTGGCTCGTGCTGGAGGTGGATGGCGTGGTGGCCGGCTATGCCTATGCGACCAAGTGGCGCGCCCGCCCGGCCTATCGGCACGCGGTGGAAAGCAGCGTCTATCTCGATCCGGCGCTGGCGGGTCGCGGGCATGGCCGGCGTCTCTATACGCGCCTGCTCGACGAGTTGCGCATTCGCGGGCTGCACACGGCCATCGCCGGCATCGCCCAGCCGAATGAACGCAGCATCGGGCTGCACGAGCGCCTGGGATTCCGCAAGGTCGCCCATTTCGGCGAAGTAGGTTTCAAGTTCGGCCGCTGGATCGATGTCGGCTACTGGCAACTGCTGCTGGATCCGCCCGCGCACGTTGCAACAGGCTGATGCCGACTCAGAACCGGCGCCGAACGCCTATTTCACGGTCAGCAGTGCCCCGCCCATTCCCATGAACAGCAGGCCCACGCCACGCCGGGCCAGGCGCGCCCGCGCGACGCTCTGCTTCACGCGCCGCTTCAGCCACGCCGCGCCGACCACATGGAACAGGTGCGACAGCAACGTACAGGCAGTAAACATCGAGGTGAGCATCAGGAAGCGCGCGATGTCGATACGGTCGGCCGGCATGAACTGCGGGAACACGGCGGTGAAGAACAGGATCGCCTTGGGGTTGCTCACCCCGATCAGCAGGCCGGCGCGGAAGGTCGCCCGGCGGCTCGCGCGCAGGACCAGCGGCGCTGCCGCGGCGCCTGGCGCCGCGCCCTCGCGTGCGGCGCGGCGCCAGGTCTGCACGCCGAGATAGATCAGGTAGGCCGCGCCAGCGACCTTGACCAGGCCAAAGGCCAGCGCCGAGGTCTTGAGCACCAGCCCGAGGCCGGCCACCGCAGTGGTCGCGACGATGAAGACGCCAAGCGCATTGCCGGCCGAGCTGTAGATGGCCCGGGTCGCTCCCTGGGTCGTGGCGGTGGTGATTGCCATCACACGCCAGGGCCGGGCGTGAACGCCGCCGCCAGTGAAACGGAAAGAAAAACCAGCCAGGTCGACCAGCCCATGCGCTCACCTCGGCGTCAGGAGATTTCGTTGGAACAACAATGCGCCGAGTATGCCACGCATGCGGCACGGGCGCTGGACGCACCTCGATTGCGCGTGCTAATGCCCCGACAGCATGACATCGCCGTCGTCCTTGTCGTGCACGGCGAACTTGTCGACCATCGTGGCGCTCGCCGCGTTCAGCCCATCGACCTCCACCTGCGCGCCGGCGCGACGGAATTTGAGCACGATCTTGTCCAGCGCGCCGATCGCGGTGATGTCCCAGAAGTGGGCCTGGCTGACGTCGATGCGCACCCGGGCCGGCGCCTCGGCGTAGTCGAACGAATGCACCAGCAGGTCGGATGACGCAAAAAACACCTGGCCCGCGACTCGATAATGGCGCACGCCCGCTTCGTCGAGCCACGCGCTGACGTCGAGCATCCGGCTGACCTTCTGCGCGAAGAACACGCCCGACAGCAACACGCCGGTCAGCACGCCCTTGGCCAGGTCGTGGGTCGCGACGGTGACGACGACCGTGGCCAGCATGACGATGCTGGAGCTCGATGGATGCTCGCGCAGGCGGCGAATGGAGGCCCAGTCGAAGGTGCCGATCGAGACCATGATCATCACCGCGACCAGCGCCGCCATCGGAATCTGCCGCACCCAATTACCCAGGAACACGACCAGGACCAGCAGCACGACACCGGCGGTGAGGGTCGACAGCCGCCCGCGTCCGCCTGACTTCACGTTGATTACCGACTGGCCGATCATCGCGCAGCCGGCCATGCCGCCGATGAAGCCGGTGGCGACGTTTGCCACGCCCTGCCCCACGCATTCGCGATTCTTGTCGCTGCGGGTATCGGTCATGTCGTCGACGATCGTGGCCGTCATCAGCGATTCGAGCAGGCCGACCACCATCAGCGTGACGGAATACGGCAAGATGATTTTCAGCGTCTCGAGCGTAAACGGCACGTCCGGCACCAGGAAAGCCGGCAGGCTGTCGGGCAACTGGCCCATGTCGCCCACGGTGCGGATATCCAGGTCCAGCGCGATCGAGACGGCGGTGAGCACGACGATCGTCACCAGCGGCGACGGCACGGCGCGCGTGAGATACGGCAGGCCGTAGATGATCGCGAGGCCGGCGGCGGTCATCGCGTACACATGCCAGCTGACGTTCGTCAGTTCGGGCAACTGGGCCAGGAAGATCAGGATCGCCAGCGCGTTGACGAAGCCGGTAACCACCGAACGCGAGACAAAGCGCATCAGGCGCCCGAGCCTGATCCAGCCGGCCATCACCTGCAGCAGTCCGGCGAGGATCGTGGCCGCCAGCAGGTAGTCGATGCCATGAGTCTTGACCAGGCTGACCATGACCAGCGCCATGGCGCCGGTGGCGGCCGAGATCATGCCGGGACGGCCGCCGAAGAATGCGGTCAGGGTGGCGATCGAGAACGAGGCATACAGGCCGACTTGCGGATCGACGCCGGCGATGATGGAAAACGCGATCGCCTCGGGAATCAGGGCGAGCGCGACGACGAGGCCTGCGAGCAGGTCGTTGCGGACGTTGGAGAACCAGTCCTGGCGGATGGTTTGTATGGACATGGGGACACCTTCCCCGGCTGTCGTGCCGGGCTTGAACGATGGAGGATGCGCGCAGCGCGGTCATGCGGACGCGACGGGCGCGATAAAGCGGCGGCACGAGGTCGCAAGCCGACATCGTGCGCACGAACAATGGGAAGGTGTATTAAGGCGGGGTGACCGAGCAGAAGTAACCGCGCGGCAGTCCAGCGCCCGCGAAGCAGGCTTGCGCACGTCCCAGGCGCTCGCAACGCGCGCACTCGCCGACGCATCGCGTGTGCGGGACTATGGGGGAGTTGGAAGATCGGACGGTCATTGGTTGCTATTTTGCGTTGCCGCACGGGGCGCGGTCAAGCTGTGCTGCCTCGGAATGAAAAAAGCCACCTCGCGGTGGCTTTTCTCATGATACTTGGCGGAGAGGGTGGGATTCGAACCCACGGTACGGTCACTCTTCGCTTTCGCTACCGTGAGGTGGCGTCTGCGTCGAGGACGCGAGACTATAGCAAGCCGAAGGCCGGTTTGCAAGGATGTCGACTGTGATATCTTAGCCGCCGCATCCAGCGACCTTCTCTTACATGACCTCCCTATGATTCCTACGATCGCCCCGACCGCCGACGCCGCGCTCTCCCATTCCTTGGCAGACGCCATCAATAACAAGACCAAGCCCCTCGGCAGCCTGGGACGACTGGAATCCCTCGCCGCCCAGCTGGGCCTGATCCAGCGCGCAACGACGGTAAGCATCGACCAGCCCGCGATCCTGGTCTTCGCCGCCGACCACGGCGTGGTGGCCGAGGGCATCTCCGCCTTCCCGCAAGATGTCACATGGCAGATGGTCGAGAACTTCCTGGCCAATGGCGCGGCCATCAATGTATTCGCCCGCCAGAACGGCTGCGCGCTGCACGTGATCGACGCCGGCGTAAACCACGATTTCGGCGCACGTCCCCAGCTCGTGCACCGCAAGGTCGCCAACGGCACCCGCAACTTCGCGCTCGAACAGGCGATGTCCGCGCAAGAATGCACGGCCGCGCTCGAACACGGCATGGCCCTGGCGCGCGACCTGCCCGGCACCGTGGTCGGCTTCGGCGAGATGGGCATCGGTAACACGACGGCGGCCGCGGCCCTGATGCACAAGCTCACCGGGCAACCGCTGATGCGCTGCGTGGGCGCCGGCACCGGTCTCACGCCCGACGGCATCCGCCACAAGGCCGACGTCATCGCGGCAGCCGTGGCGCGCCACGCCCATGCGGTGCGGCCGCTCGAGGTGCTGGCCACCTTCGGCGGCTTCGAGATCGCGATGATGGCCGGCGCCATGCTCAAGGCGGCCGAGCTGCGCAAGGTGCTGCTGATCGATGGCTTCATCGTCACCAGCGCCTTGCTGGTGGCCGCGCGCCTGCAGCCGGACATCCTCGACTACTGCGTGTTCTCTCACTGCTCGGGCGAGCATGGCCACGCCCTGCTGCTCGAGGAACTCGGCGCCCAGCCGCTACTCGACCTCGACCTGCGCCTGGGCGAAGGCACCGGCAGCGCGCTCGCCCTGCCCCTGCTGCACGCCGCCGCCAACTTCCTCAACGAGATGGCCACCTTCGCCTCGGCCCAGGTCAGCGAACGCTCGGCATGACCCACCAGCTGCGGCTGTTCTTCATCGCGCTGCAGTTCTTCACGCGATTGCCGATTCCGCGCTGGGTCGGTTTCGACCCAAGCTGGCTGAATCACGCTTCGCGCTACTTTGCGCTGGTCGGTGTCGTGGTCGGCGCCATCGGCGCGGCCGTGTACCTGCTGGCCGCGCAGTTCCTGCCGGCGGCGGTGGCCGCCGTGCTGTCCACCGCCGCCACCATCTACCTCACCGGCGCCTTCCATGAAGACGGCTTCGCCGATACCTGCGATGGCCTGGGCGGCGGCATGACAAAGGAGCGCGCGCTCGAGATCATGAAGGATTCGCGGGTCGGCGCCTATGGCGCGATCGGCATCGTCTGCATGCTCGGCGCCAAGCTGGCGGCGCTGGCCAGTCTGCCGCCCGCCAGCGCCATCGGCGCGTTGCTGCTGGCCCATCCCCTGTCGCGCCTGGCCGCCACGGCCCTGATCTGGCAGATGGAGTACGCGCGCGCCGAGGGCAAGGCCAAGCCGCTGGCTGTGCGCATGAGCGACAAGGAATTCGGTATCGCCGCGCTCACCGTGCTGCTGCCTGCGCTTGGCCTGCTGGCCTTCGGCCTGCTCGACCTGGCCGCGATCACAGCCGCGGTGGTCTCGACCCTGCTCGCGACCGGCTGGCTCGCGCGAAAGTTCACGCGCCGCTTGCAGGGCTATACCGGCGACTGCCTCGGCGCGGTGCAGCAGTTGGCCGAAGTGGCGATCTACATCGCGGTGCTGGCCACGCTCGGCCGCGGCGCGCTGGCCTGATGCGGCTCTACCTGGTGCGCCATCCGCGGCCCGACGTGGCGGCCGGGCACTGCTATGGCCGCAGCGACCTGGCTGCGAATGTGGACGACGTCGAACGGGTGCTGGCGGCGCTGGCGGGCCAGGGCCTGCCCGGCGCGATGCCGGTCTACGCCAGCCCGCTCGCCCGCAGCGCCGTGCTGGCGCATCGACTCTCGCCAGCGCCGGCATTCGACGCGCGCCTGGCCGAGATGGACTTCGGCGCCTGGGAAATGCGCAGCTGGGACGACATCCCCCGCGACGAGATCGATGCGTGGAGCGCCGACCTGCTGCATTACCGCCCCGGCGGCGGCGAAAGCGTGCTGCAGGTGGCCGCGCGGGTGGCCGGCTTCTACGCCGACATCCGGCGCGCGGGACATGCGCAGGCGCTCGCGGTCTGCCACGCCGGCACCATGCGCCTCCTGCATTCGCTGCATCTTGGCGGCACGCTGGCCGAGGCCGCGCTGCGCGCCGCGCAGGCGCCACACCGCATCGGCTACGGCGAAGCGATGCTGCTGGAAATCTGACAAGGCCCTGGACAACGCCTTATAATGGGCGCGTTTTGGTGCTCGCGCCTGCGCTCGCAGTCGCAGTTAAACGGGAAACACGACGCTTCTTCGACAAGCCAACGTGTGCTGCCCCCGCAACGGTAAGCAAGTGCCGCCCACCCTCTTCGGGCCACGCGGCAAACCGTCCCCTCATACCACTGTGCTTTTCCAGCATGGGAAGGTCGGACGGCCATACTTGTCAGCCCGGATACCGGCCAAAAGGTGGCGTCGCCTCGCGCGATGCCGTTCAATCTGGCCTACGGGGACGTCGGCTGGTTGTCCTTTATAAGAATCGATTCATGAATTTTCCAGTCACCCGGCAAGCCGCCGCGGTCTCGCTCGCCCTCGCCGTCATCTCGTCCGCCGCCTTCGCCGACGCTCCCGCACCGACAGGTGCGCCTGACGCCATTCCCACCGCCGACACCGTCGTCGTCACCGCGACCCGCAACGCGCAGCGCGCCGGCGACGTCATCGCCGACACCACCGTCGTCGGCGCCGAAGAAATCGCGCGCTCGGGCGCCGGTTCGGTGGCCGACATCCTGCAGCGCCAGCGCGGCATCGAGATCTCGCGCAACGGCGCGGCCGGCACCAGCACCAACGTCTTCATCCGCGGCGCCAATGCCAACCAGTCGGTGGTCCTGGTCGACGGCGTGCGCTTCGGCTCGGCCACCTCCGGCACCGCGAGCTGGAACGCGATCCCCCTGGGCGCCATCGACCGCATCGAGATCGTCTACGGTCCGCTGAGCACCCTGTATGGCGCCGACGCCATCGCCGGCGTGATCCAGATCTTCACCCGCAAGGGCGAAGGCGCTCCAGTGGTCACCGGTTCGGTCGGCGTGGGCAGCAACGCGACGCGCCAGGCTGACGCCGGCATCTACGGCAGCAGCGGCGGCCCGAACGCCATCAGCTACGCGTTCGGCGCCGGCTATGAAGATTCGGACGGCTTCTCGTCCACCCGCCCCGGCGCCTCGGGCTACAACCCGGACGAAGACGGCTACCGCCGCCGCAACGCCAACGGGCGCGTAGCCATGGCGCTGGCGCCGGGCCACGAAATCGGCGCCCAGTTCCTGGTCAGCCGCCTGTTCAGCCGCTACGACAGCGGCACCGCCAATTACGACGTCCACAGCGACAACGAACTGAATACCGCTGCGGTCTTCATGCGCAACCAGTTCCTGCCGAACTGGCACAGCACGCTGCAGTACGCGCGCTCGGAAGACAAGTCGGGCAACTTCACCAACGCGACCCCATCCGGCGCCAGCCAGATCGACACCGAGCAGGACGAATTCAGCTGGCAGAACGACATCGCTATCGGCCGCGACACCCTGCAACTGCTGTACACGCACCGCAAGGAAGAGGTGCCGACGATGAAACGCTCGCGCATCACCAACTCGTACGCCGCCGCCTACTCGGCCAAGCGCGGCGCCCACCTGCTGGACGTCAGCGCGCGCCACGACCGCTCGGTCTACGGAAGCAAGAATACCGGCGCCGCCGGCTATGGCTACGACTTCGGTAACGGCCTGCGTGCCACCGCCAGCGTCGGCACGAGCTTCCGCGCACCGACCTTCAACGAGCTGTACTTCCCCGGCTTCGGCCTGTCGACCAACCAGCCCGAAAAAGGCCGCAACCGCGAAGTGGGCCTGCGCTACGACGGCAATGGCTACCAGCTGGACGCGACCTACTTCCACAACCGCCTGACCGACATGATTGTCTCGAGCACCCCGTGCCCGGATGGCGTCAATCGCAGCTGCGCCTACAACGTCAACGAAGGCAAGCTCGAAGGCTTGTCTCTGGCCGCCAGTACCCGCCTGATGGACGTCAACCTGCGCGCGAGCCTCGACTGGCAGGATCCGCGCGATGAAACCACCGGCAAGCAGCTGGCGCGCCGCGCGAAGAAACACGCCAATTTTGGCGCCGACTACACGATGGGCGCGCTCAAGACCGGTGTCGAACTGACCGTGTCGGGCGAGCGCTTCGATGACGCTGCCAACAATCGTCGCCTGGGCGGCTACGGCCTGCTCAACCTGTACACGACCTGGCAGTTCACGCCCGACTGGTCGCTGCTGATGCGCCTGGATAACGTCGCCGACAAGAAGTATGAAATCGCGCGCAACTATGGCACCGCCGGTCGCACCTGGTTTGCGGCCCTGCGCTACGGCATCCGTTAAGCTATCAACCCCACGCCCGCGGCAGCGATGCCGCGGGCAACCGATCAACCATCAGGGCCAGCATGCAAGCATCCGTCCCTCCGCTCCGCCAACGCGCCACGCTCATCGTGGGCGCCATGCTGGCGTTTTCCATCGCCACCCTGCTGTTCGCGGGCATGACCGGCTCGATCCGGGTGCCGCTCGACGAGATTCCCGACGCCCTGCGCCAGCTGGCCAACGGCCAACCGGACTCACTTTCCGCCTCGCTGCTCGAGCTGCGCGCCAGCCGCGCGCTGGTGGCGTTCGCGACCGGCGGCGCGCTGGCCCTGGCCGGCCTGATGATGCAGGCGCTGCTGCGCAATCCGCTGGCCGACCCGTATGTGCTGGGCGTCTCGTCCGGCGCCTCGGTCGGGGCCCTGCTGGCCCTGCTGCTGTCGGCCTCCGTGCTGGTGGTCGATGCGGCCGCGCTGGCGGGCGCCATCGGGGTAGCGATGCTGCTGTACCTGCTGGCGCGGCGCGACCTGCGCAGCGGTCAGGCGGCCGAGGGTGGCGCCTCGATGCTGCTGCTGACCGGCGTGATCGTCTCGGCCCTGTGCGGCTCGATCGTCACCCTGATGCTGGCGATCGCGCCCGAGGGCCGCTTGCGCAGCATGATCTTCTGGCTGATCGGCGACCTGGCCGGCGCGCCGCTGCGCGTGGTGCCGTGGCTGGTGCTGGCCGGCTGCCTATTGTTCGCCATGCGCAATGCGCGCGCTATGAACATGGTCGCGCTGCATGCCGAGAACGCGGTGACGCTGGGCGTGCGCGTCGGCGCGCTGCGCAAGGGCCTGTTCTTCGTCTCGGCCCTGCTCACCGCCAGCGCCGTCACCAGCGCCGGTTCGATTGGCTTCGTCGGCCTGATCGTCCCTCACGCCTGCCGCTTCGCCTTCGGGCCCGACCACCGGGTGCTGATCCCGGCCGTCGCGCTGGCGGGCGGCGCCTTCCTGGTGTTGTGCGATACGCTGGCGCGCACCATCGTGGCACCGCAGCAGTTGCCGGTCGGCGCCATCACGGCAATGATCGGGGCTCCGGTCTTCCTCTACCAGTTGCACCGGCTGCGCAAATGAACACCATCTCCACCCACGACCTGCTCTTGACCGTCGGCCAGCGCACCCTGGTGCAAGGCCTCGACTGGACCGCGCGCGCCGGCGAATGCTGGAGCGTCATCGGCCGCAATGGCGCCGGCAAAAGCACCCTGCTGCGCACCCTGGCCGGCCTGCAGTCGCCGAACGGCGGCTCGGTCCAGGTGAATGGCCGCGCCTTGCGCGACTGGCCGCTGACCGAACTGGCGCGCGAGCGCGCCTTCCTGGCCCAGTCGCGCCACGACGCCTTCGCCTATACGGTGCTGGAAAGCGTGCTGTCGGCGCGCCATCCCTACCATGCCAACCGCTACTGGGAAGGCAGCGACGACCACCAGGCCGCCATGCAGGCGCTGGCGGCGATGGAAGTGGACGACCTGGCTGCGCGCGACGTGCGTACGCTGTCCGGCGGCGAGCGCCAGCGCGTGGCGATCGCCGCCCTGCTGGCGCAGCAGACGCCACTGCTCCTGCTCGACGAACCGGCCAATGCGCTCGACCTGGCGCACCAGGTGAGCGTGATGGGCCTGCTGGCGCGCCTGTGCCGCGAGCAGGGCCGGACCGTGGTCATGATCGGCCACGACCTGAACCTGGCCTGCCGCATTTCCACGCATGCTTTGCTGCTGATGGGCGACGGCCGCTGGACGGCCGGCGCCAACGACCAGATCATGCGCCCGGCGCTGCTGGGCGACTACCTCGGCCATCCGATCGACATGATCGAGCACGAAGGCCGCCGCATCTTCATTCCCAAGGAGGGTTCCGCATGACCGACATGACGCCAGAACAGACCGCCGCCCTGAACGAACGCCACCGCGCCCGCATGGAGCGCAAGAAGGCGGTCATCGATGCAAAGATCGCCTCGGCCGACAAGGAGATCGGCATCGTCATCGTCAATACCGGCAACGGCAAGGGCAAGAGCTCGAGCGCGTTCGGCATGGTGGCGCGCGCGCTCGGCCACGGCATGAAGGTGGGCGTGGTCCAGTTCATCAAGGGCGCCCTGTCGACCGGCGAAGAAACCTTCCTGCGCCGCTTTCCCGACGAGGTGAGCTTCCATGCGATGGGCGAAGGCTATACGTGGGAAACGCAAAACCGCGAACGCGACATCGCCAAGGCCGGGGAAGCCTGGGCGCTGGCCAGGCAGTTCCTGTCCGATCCTGCGATCGGCATGGTGGTGCTGGATGAACTGAACATCGCCCTTAAGTACAAATACCTCGACGTGCACACCGTGATCGCCGACCTGCTCGACCGTCCGGTGATGCAGCACGTGGTGATCACCGGCCGCGGCGCGCCGCCCGAGCTGGTCGAAATCGCCGACACGGTCACCGAGATGAACGTCGTCAAGCACGCGTTCAAGTCCGGCATCGCGGCCCAGGCGGGGACCGAGTGGTGAGCGGCGCCCGCGTGGCCCTGGTGGCGGCGATGTCGTCCGGCCAGGGCAAGACGACGGTGACGGCCGCGCTGACGCGGCGCCTGGTCCGCATGGGCAAGCGCGTGCGCGTGTTCAAGTGCGGCCCCGACTTCATCGACCCGATGCTGCTCGAACGCGCCTGCGGCGCGCCGGTCCACAACCTCGACCTGTGGATGGTCGGCGTCGATGCTTGCCGCCAGCGCCTGCTTGACGCCGCGCGCGACGCGGACGCGATCCTGGTCGAAGGCGTGATGGGCCTGTACGACGGCTCGCCGTCGGCGGCCGACCTGTCGCGCGAGTTCGGGATCCCTGTGCTCGCGGTGCTGGACGCCTCCGCCATGGCGCAGACCGCGGGCGCGGTGGCGCAGGGCTTGCGCGACTACGGTCCGGTGGCGATGGCGGGCGTGATCGCCAACCGCGTGGCAAGCGCGGGCCATGCGGCGATGGTGAAGGAATCGCTGCGCGACATCCCGCTGATCGGCACCCTGCCGCGCCAGGACGAGGCGCTGCCCGAGCGGCACCTGGGCCTGGTGGTTCCGGGCGAGGTCGAGGAGCTGGACCGCATCCTGGATGCGCTGGCCGATAGCATCGAGTTCGATGAAGCGGCGTGGGATACGCTGCCCATCATGGCGCCTTCTTCCACCGCGCCGGCGCCAGTGCCACCGCTGCTGGCCGGGCGCACGATCGCGATCGCGCGCGATCCGTCCTTTGTATTCGTTTACCCGGCGAATATCGACCTGCTCGAACAGCTCGGCGCGCGCATCACCTACTTCGCGCCGCTCTCGGACGAACCGGTGCCGGAAGACGCCGATGCGGTCTACCTGCCGGGCGGCTATCCCGAACTGCACGGCGCCGAACTGCAGGCCGCCCAGCGCTGGCGCGACTCGATCCGCGCCGTCCATGCGCGCGGCGTGCCGATCGTCGCCGAATGCGGCGGCATGATGGCGCTTGCCGATGGCCTGACCGACGGCGAGGGACGCCGCTACGAGATGGCCGGCCTGCTGGCGGGCGAGGTCAGGATGCAGAAGCGCCTGGGAGGACTCGGCATGCATGCGATGCCGACGCCGCAGGGCGAGATCCGTGGCCATACCTTCCACTATTCATTGCTGGACTCCCCGGTAACGCCGGCAGCGCACACCGTGAAGCAGCGCACCGGCGCCCAGGGCGAAGCCGCCTACCGGGTCGGCTCGCTGTTCGCGTCCTACTTCCACGGTTACTTTCCATCCAATCCGCGCGCGGTGGCTGCGCTGTTCGGAGCGACGCCGTGAGCGTCACCCTGGTCTTCGGCGGCGCGCGTTCGGGCAAGAGCGCGTATGCCGAGCGCCTGGCGCAGGCATCCGGCAAAGAGGTCGTGTACGTCGCGACCTCGCGCGCGGGCGATGGCGAGATGGCCGCGCGCATCGGCCACCACCGCGAACGGCGTCCGGCCGAGTGGCAGACAGTCGAAGAGGAACTGGCGCTGGCGCAGGCGCTGCGCGCTGCATGCGCGCCTGGGCGCCTGGTGCTGGTCGACTGCCTGACGCTGTGGCTCAGCAACCTGATGTTCTGCGATGGCCGTGACTATCCCGAGGTCGGCGCGGTCGAGCTGCCGGCCCGCTTCCACGAAGAACGCGCGGCCTTGCTGGACCTGCTGGACGAAGGCCTGCCCGGCGACCTGGTCCTGGTGTCGAACGAAGTCGGCATGGGCATCGTGCCCTGGGGCGCGATCTCGCGCAGCTTCGCCGATGAGGCGGGTCGCCTGAACCAGGCCGTGGCGGCGCGCGCCGAACGCGCGGTGCTGGTGGCGGCCGGCCTGCCGCTGGTACTGAAAGGGCCTTCGTGCTGATTGGGCTGTCGCTCCCCACCATCGCGCTGCTGCTGGTGGCGGGCATCGCGCTCGACCTGCTGCTGGGCGAGACACGGCGCTGGCATCCGCTGGTCGGCTTCGGCAAGCTGGCGGGCTTCATCGAGCGCCGTCTCAACGACGGGCAGGCGCGCCTGGCGCGCGGCTTTCTGGCCTGGACGCTCGCCGTCGTGCCGCTCAGTGCGTTGGCCCTGGCGCTGACCGAGGCCGCCGGCCTGTGGCTGCATGCGGCGCTACTGTATTTCTGCATCGGCCTGCGCAGCCTGCGCGACCACACCCTGCCAATCTACAGGGCACTGGGCAACGGCGACCTGGCGCAGGCGCGCGCCCTCACCGCGCGCATCGTCAGCCGCGATACATCGAACGCCGACGAATCCGACCTGGCCAAGGCCAGCGCCGAATCGCTCCTCGAGAATGGCAACGATGCCGTGTTCGGCACGCTGTTCTGGTTCATCCTGCTGGGTGGGCCGGGCGCGGTGCTGTTCCGGCTGGCGAATACCCTCGATGCGATGTGGGGTTATCGCAGCGAACGCTTCAACCTGTTCGGCCGCTGTGCGGCGCGCATCGACGATGCGCTCAATTTCGTGCCGGCGCGCCTGACCGCGCTGTCGTATGTGCTGCTAGCGGGCAGCGGCCGCGCGCGCGCCTGGCAGTGCTGGCGCACCCAGGCCCCGGCCTGGAGCAGCCCGAATGCGGGGCCGGTGATGGCCAGCGGCGCCGGCGCGCTCGGCGTGTCGCTGGGCGGCGCCGCCGTCTACGATGGCGAAGTCGAACACCGGCCGCCCCTGGGCGCCGGTCCGGCCGCCCGCGCCGGCGACATCCTGCGCGCCTGGCGCCTGGTGCTGCACACGACCTTGCTGTGGGCCGGCGTGGCCTGCCTGCTGGCGATTGGAGTCGTTTATGCTTGAACACGGCGGCAACCTGCGCGACGCTGCGCGGCATTACGGGCGCGACGACTGGATCGACCTGTCGACCGGGATCAACCCGCATGGCTATCCGGCGCCAGCGCCATCGAGCGCGGCCTGGCACCGCCTGCCGGAACCCGACCCGGCCCTGCTCGCGGCGGCCTGCGCCTATTACCGCGCACCGCAGTTGCTGCCGGTGGCCGGCACCCAGGCGGCGATCCAGGCGCTGCCGCGACTGCGGCCGCCGTCGCGGGTCGCGGTATCGAGTCCGTCGTATGCCGAGCATGCGCTCCACTGGAACCTGCACGGCCATGCGCGGCGCCTGGTCCCGTATGCGGGGCTGGAGGCCGCGGTCGACGATAGCGACGTGGTGGTAGTGGTCAATCCGAACAACCCCACCGGCGAGACCATTCCACCCGAGCGCCTGCTCGACTGGGCGGCGCGGCTGCATGCGCGCGGCGGCTGGCTGGTGGTTGACGAAGCCTTCGGCGATACGGCGCCGGCGCTGAGCGTCGCCCCGCATGCGGCGCAACCAGGCCTGATCGTGCTGCGTTCGATCGGCAAGTTCTTCGGGCTGGCTGGACTGCGGCTGGGATTCGTCGCCGCGCACGAGCGCGTGCTGGTGGACCTGGCCGACCTGCTCGGGCCGTGGGCTGTCAGCGGCCCGGCGCAGGAGGTCGCGGTGCAGGCGCTGCGCGACACGCGCTGGCAACTGGAAAAGCAGGCGCATCTTGCGCAGGCCGGCGAACGAATGGAAAGTCTGCTGCGCGCGCACGGCATCGCCAGCGCGGGTACGCCGCTGTTTCGCTGGTGGCCCGAGGTGCGGCCAGAGGATTTTCATGAACACATGGCCGCGCGCGGCATCTGGTGCCGGCTGTTCCGCGCTGCGGCGCGCGGCGTCCGCGTCGGCCTGCCTGCCGAAGAACACGATTGGCGGCGTCTGGAACAAGCACTTCACGAATGGAGCAAGCAATGAAGAAAACGATGCTGCTGGCGACCGCCGCCTGGGCGGTCTCGGCGCAGGCCGCGATCACGGTCAAGGACGATGCGGGGCTGCCGGTGACCGTCGACAAGCCGGCGGTCAGGGTGGTGTCGATGGCGCCCAGCGTGACCGAACTGCTGTTCGCAGCGGGCGGCGGCGGCCAGATCGTCGGCGCCGTCAACTACAGCGACTATCCCGAGGCGGCCAAGCGCATCACGCGCATCGGCTCGAACCGCGAAATCGACATGGAACTCCTGATTTCGCTGAAGCCCGATCTGATCGTGGCCTGGCGCCATAACAGTTCGGAGCGGCAGATCGAGATGGTACGCCGCCTGGGCATCCCGGTATTCCAGAGCGACCCGCAGACCCTCGACGGCATTCCCGACAGCGTGCTGCGCCTGGGCCGGCTGCTCGGCACCGAGGCGGCGGCGAAGACGACCGCGACCCAGCTGCGCGAGCAGCTGGCCGGCCTGCGCACGCGCTACGCGGGACGCGCGCCGGTACGCACTTTCTACCAGGTGTGGGACAAGCCGCTGTATACGCTCAGCGGAAAGCACATCCTGACCGATGCGATGAAGCTGTGCGGCGGCGAGAACATCTTCGACAAGCTGACGGTGACCGCACCGATCGTCTCGATCGAGAGCGTATTGCAGGCCAACCCTGAGGCAATCATCGCCACCGCCGAAAAGAACTACGGGGGCGTCGACCTGTGGAAGCCTTACGGCACGTTGGCCGCGGTGCGCAGCAATAACCTGTTCACGCTGGACGGCCATCTGCTCAATCGCGCCGGGCCGCGCATGGTCCAGGGCACGGCCGCGATGTGCGAGGTGCTCGAGCAGGCGCGCCAGCGGCGTCCGAAATGAGCGCCTTTCCCTACCGGACCCTGATGGTGCAGGGCACGACGTCGGATGCCGGCAAGAGCACGGTGGTGGCGGCGCTGTGCCGTCTGCTCAAGCGGCGCGGCATCCGGGTCGCGCCATTCAAGCCGCAGAACATGGCGCTCAACAGCGCGGTGACGCGCGACGGCGGCGAGATCGGCCGCGCGCAGGCGCTGCAGGCGATCGCCGCCGGGATCGAACCGCACACCGACATGAATCCGGTGCTGCTCAAGCCATCGAGCGACATCGGCGCGCAAGTCATCATCCACGGCCAGGTGCGGGCCGACATGAATGCGCGCGACTATCACCAGTACAAGCCGGTCGCGATGGAAGCGGTACTCGAATCGCATGCGCGTTTGCTGGCGCAGTACGAGACTGTGATCGTCGAAGGCGCGGGCAGTCCGGCCGAGATCAACCTGCGCGACCGCGACATCGCGAACATGGGGTTTGCCGAGGCAGTCGATTGCCCGGTGGTGCTGGTGGCGGACATCGATCGCGGCGGCGTCTTTGCGCACCTGGTTGGAACGCTGTCCTGCCTGTCGCAGTCGGAGCGCGATCGCGTGATCGGCTTCGTCATCAACCGCTTCCGCGGAGATATCAGGCTGCTCGAGCCGGGGCTGGAGTGGCTCGAACGACAGACCGGCAAGCCGGTGCTGGCGGTGCTGCCGTATCTGCACGGCCTGTTCCTGGATGCCGAGGATGCGGTGCAGGCGGCGCAAGTGAACAAGGGAGCATTTCGGGTCGTGGTTCCAAGCCTGCCGCGCATGAGCAATCACACGGATTTCGATGCGCTGCGCGCGCATCCGGATGTCGACCTGCGCTTCGTGCGGCAGGGTGAGGCGATTCCCGGGGCTGACTTGATCGTTCTCCCGGGGAGCAAGAATACGCGCGGGGATCTGGCCTGGCTGGAAGCGCAGGGCTGGCGCGAGCAGATCGCGCGGCATTTGCGTTATGGCGGCAAGCTGATTGGCGTATGCGGTGGGTTCCAGATGCTGGGACGGACCGTGTGCGATCCGCATGGGGTCGAAGGTGCGCCTGGGGTGTCGGCAGGACTCGGGTTGCTGGAGATCGAGACTGAGCTGACGCGCGAGAAGCGGCTGACGCGGGTCGAAGGGGAGTGTGCGTTCAGCGAGAACGGCGGGATGGTTAGTGGGTACGAGATCCACATGGGTGTGTCGCATGGCGCGGCAATGAAGGCGCCCGCCTTCTCGATCGCTGGGCGGGCCGAAGGCGCGGTGTCGGACGATGGCCAGATCCTCGGGACCTATCTGCACGGCTTGTTCGATCATCCGGAAGCCTGCAGGGCACTGCTCCGGTGGGCCGGTTCGCGCAGCGAACATATCGTCGACACGGCGCAGTTGCGCGAAGCGAGTCTCGAGCGGATTGCGGACTCGGTTGAGGGGCTGATGGAAAAGCTGATGGAGTTGAGAGCTTGAAAGCAAAAAACCCCACCATGATCACATGGTGGGGTTTTTCTTATAACTAGCCTGACGATAACCTACTTTCACACTGGTTGCAGCACTATCATCGGCGCAAAGTCGTTTCACGGTCCTGTTCGGGATGGGAAGGGGTGGGACCGACTTGCTATGGTCATCAGGCATGACTTGTACGAATCTTCGCTTTCGCTACCGTGAGGTGGCGTCTGCGTCGAGGAGCGAGACTATAGCAAAGGCTTATGCAGTCCGCAAGGCCGGTTTCATGAACCTCTCAATAAATCTGCAAGAAGGACATCCACTACTGCCTCCTCGTCGACCGGCGTGGTCAGCCTCAGCATGGCATCCTTCAAGCCGATGTCCCAGCAGGCATCCCGACCGCGCGGCTCCAGCCGCCGACTCGACATGGCCACCGCCCCGGCCGCCGCGCGATAGTCCTGCTCGCCGAAACGCCATGGCCGCGCGCCGAAATCCTGCATCACCACATTGGCGATCGCGATGCCCGGCCAGTCGAAGTCGCCGTGATAATGCAGCCGCGCCCCTGCCGCCGCCAGCTGCGACAGCAAGGCCCGCTGCGCCGCGGCCGGCATGCCGTCAGTGCAGACCAGCGGCGCGCAGCGCGCACCCAGGACATCGGCCGCGATCGCGACGACGTTCGGGTTCTCGCACACAAAGACATCACGCTGCGCGACCTCCCAATTCCGACTCGTGCGCACCAGCGCACGCAGGGAAAGGTAATCGGGCTCGCCGCGCCGCTCTTCACTGCCCGGCAAATTGAGCGCCAGCGCCGGCCGCGCCAGCTCATTGACCAGGATGCCCACCGCCGCCCATTGCGTGCGTGCCGACTCCTCCTGCTCGCCCTCCTCCAGCTCATCGGCCAGCGCATGCCGCAGCGCAGCCAGCACCAGCGATGCCACGGGGCGGCCATTGTCCAGGGCATGCGCGTCGCCCAGCACCTGGGCCGCCAGCTGCGAACGCGTGCTTCCCTGGCGCGGCAGCGCCGCCAGCACCTTCGCGGCGTCGCCGCACAGCGCGGCCGCCGTCGCCGGCTCGCCGCCACAGGCCCGCTTCAGGGCGCCGAGCGCGCGCGGCTGCGCCAGCAAGGCGGCAAGGCGCGGCTCGGCCAGCGAGGTATGGAAGTCGCTCCACGCCAGCGCAGCCGTCGTGCGCTGCGCCTTGAGATCGTGGATCGGGCCATCGAGCAGCTCGAGCGCTTCGCGCAAGGACGCCGCCGCGCCGCTGTGCAGCAAAACGTCGTCCAGGTCGGCGACCTCGAAGCGCAGCGAGGCCCCCGACGCGGTCGGACGTCCCAGCATGCCGCATAGCGCCGCACGCTCGACATCGTCCAGTTGCCCCAGCGTGACCGTGCCGCCATCGCGCCCCTGCGCGTAACGCTTGCGCAGGCGCGCACGCAGTCCCGCCAGGGCCGGGCCGCCCAGCAGGCGCTCCAGACGCGCAAGATCCGCCATCAGGCCGCCCCGGCATCGAGCGCGGGCGGGAAGCGGCGCACTCCATCGCCTTCGAGCCGGCGCGCCTGCCCATCCCAGCGCCAGCGCGAGACATGCACCGCGTCGATGCCTTCGCGTCGCTGCAGCTGGCAGATCGAGACCCCGGGCAGCTCGGCATAGCAGGCCCATTCGCGTTCGCTGGTCATCACGAAATCGAGATCGAACTCGCGCACCAGCGCCATGCAGTGGGCGCGCGCCGCGTCGTCGATGCCGGCGAAGGCTTCGTCCAGCAAGACCAGGCGCGGCGCGTCCTTCGAGCCGCCGTGCGTATAAAAGCTCGACACCGCGGCGAATAGCGGCACGGTCAGGCCGAGCGCGCGTTCGCCGCTCGACGCGGGCCCCGCCAGCGGACGCCATTGCCCGTCCTGCCAGCGCTGGACACGGAACCGGTGCCAGCGCCGGTAGTCGAGCGCGCGCGCCAGCATCTCGAGCAGGCTCGCGCTCTCGCCATCGGCGCGGGTGCGCTCGGCCGTGATGCGGTTCTGCAGCATGGTGCCGACCACTTGCCGGTCTTGCGCCGACCAGGCGTCGAAGCTGGTGTTGAGCAGGCGCTTGCGCGCCGCCTCCAGGCCAACCGGCGCGCCATCCGCCCCTTCGGGCAAGGGTTGCCAGTCGAGCCGGAACTTGACGCCGGTCGAGGTCGGCCGCTTCGCCAGTTCGGCATTGATCGCGGTGCGGCGCGCCTCGGCCTCGCGCAGCATGCGCTGGATCGCCGCCGCCACTTCGGCCTGCAGGTGGTTTTCGAGCACCTCGGTTTCGCGCGCCGTCAGCAAGGCCTGGCGCTGCGCGATCTCGTCGCGCAGGCTGGCTTCGATCAGGTCGGGGCGCTGCGGGCGGTTCTGGTAGATGATCGTCACGATCATGCCGAAGTCGGTAGTCTCGGCCTGGGCCTGGTGGCCGAGCGCGGTCAGGGCCGTCAGCAGGCCGGTGTAGTCGTGCGAGAATGCGCTCTGCACCCGCGACCATTCGGCATCGTCCGCCGTCACCGTCTGCAAGGCCTGCTCGGCGCGGCGCGCGATGCCGAGCGCGCCATCGATGGTCCAGGACGGCAAATCGGTGTCGAGCTCGGGCAGCGCCACCGCCAGCAGACCGGTGGCGCAGAAGCGTTCCAGTGCATGCACCGCCTGCTGGCGTGCTTCCTGGCGCTCGGCCAGGGCACGGTCCGCGTCTTCCACCCGCTGCTCGCTGCGCGCCAGGTCCTTGCCGGCCTGTCCGGCGTCCAGCGTGGCCTGGCGCTGCGCCTGCTCGCCGGCCACGACCGCGCTGCGGTAGCGCGCCAGCCTGGCTTCGAGTTCGCCGATCTGGCTGCCCACGCGCTCGCGCAGGCTGCGCACCCGGGCCTCGGCCTCGTCCAGCGCCGCCTGCCGCTGCACGGCGAGCTCGCGCGCGGCGGCCAGGTCGCGCGCCAGTTCGTCGGTGCGCGCGGCCTGGCGTTCGCGCTCCGGCCAGACGTGGCGCACCTCGGCGCTGCGCAGCAGCAGGTCGTGCAGCGCGCCCTCGAACGCCATCAAGGCCGCGCCGGCCTGCGCCAATCCGGCCGCCTCCGGCGCCAGGCCAAGGTCGGCCGCATCGTTCATCAACTGCTCGCGGGCGGCGCGCCAGGCGGCATCGCTCGCGCCCAGGCGCTCGTCGGCCTGCGCCAGCCGGGCCAGCGACTGGCGGCGCTGCCGCTCGAGCGCACCGGCCGTCACGTGCGCCGCGCGCAGTTCGGCGTCCGACGGCGCACTGCGCCATTCCTGCGCGGCGCGGGCGCGCCGCTCGCCCAGGTCGGCCAGCTGGGCATCGAGCCGCGCCAGGTCGTGCCGCAGCGTGTCCAGCTCGTCGCCGATCTGCGCGATGCGCAGGCGCCGCGCCTCGGCGCGGCTGGCGGCGCCGATGTACTCGGCAACCGGCTTACGCCAGTCGCCGGCCAGCGGGCCGACACGGAAGCGCCCATCCGGCGCCACCCACGCTTCGGCGCCGTCCTGGGCCGCCACCGAGCAGGCGATCGAGCGCAACAGACGTTGCAGTTGCCCGGCGTCGACCGCCGCGCCGGCGGCAGGCACGATCCAGTCGGCCAGCGCCGACGCCTGCTCCTTGCGCGCGAGCAGGAAGGTATCGCCCAGGCCCGGGCCAGCCGCGTCGAACGTACCGTCGGGCGCCACCCAGGCGTCGAGGATGCCGCTCGCCTCCAGCGCCGCCTCCAGTCCCGCCTGTTCGCCATCGAGCCAGGCGCGCCCAGGATTGAACTCGACCAGTTTCCAGAATGGCGCGCCGGCACGTGACGCAGCACGCGCATCCGGCGCGCGCTGGTAGGGCGCGGGCGGCGCCTGGTCTTCGCCAAGGGCCAGGCGCGCACGTTCGGCTTCCAGCGCCAGGCGCTGCGCGTCAACACCATCCCGTTGCCGGCGCGCCTCGGCTTCCTGCTGCGACAGCCGCAGGCTGGCGGCATGCTGCGCATCGTCGATCGCCTGGCGCGCGGGATTGTCGCCCTCCAGCGTGGCGCTCCAGTCGCCCAGCGCCTCGAACAGCGTGGCCGGGTCGGCCAGCGCCAGTTCGCGCAACGTTGCCGCATGGTCCTGCCAGGCCGCGACCAGGGTTTCGCCCGCAGTCGCCACCGCCGCATCGGCCTCGGTGGCGCGCGCGCTCGCCTCGGACAACTCGTCGGCGCGGTCGTCGCGCGTGCGCTGGGCTTCGCTGCGGCGTTGCCCGGCCTCGCGCTCCTGGCGCAGGCGTCCTTCGACCACACCGATGTCTGCGCGACGCTGTGCGGCCAGTTGGCGCAGCCCTTGCTGCAGCTGGACACAGGCGCGCTCCGGCAAGGCTGCTGCGGCGTCGGCCTCGGCCAGCGCACCGGCATCGCGCCAGGCGTCCTTCGCCACCACGCCGGCTTGCCGTGCATGGGCCTCGGTCGTGGCGTGCGCCTGGGCCAGCGCCGCGCGCGCGGCTTCGGCCCTTGCCTGCACCTGTTCGAGCAGGCTGCCATCGCGGGCATGCCGCTCTTCGTTGCGGCGCACGTCCGCCTGCGCTGCCTGCGCGTCGTGGCGGGACGCAGCCGCCATCCGCTCCAGCTGGCCGAGGCGGTTCGCGTCCTGCATCAGCGGGTCCGACTGGATCTCGTCGAGCGCGGCGCGGTCTTGTGCCAGCCGGCTGTCGATCTCGCCCAGCCTGCGCTGCTGCTGCGCCTCCTCGGCGGCGGCCTTCTCGAGCACCAGGCGGGCTTCGTTCAGTTCGCGGCTGGACTTGTCGAACCCGGTCTGCGCCGAACGCAGCACCTGGGCCTGGCGCCGCGCATTGACGCGCGCATAGCGCTGGTACAAGCCATTGAAGGCGCCGATCGCCTTCGCCAGCGCCTGCAGCTCGGCCAGCTGCAAGCCGTATTCTTCGAGCTGGCTCATGGCCTCGGCCACGTCGGTCAAGAGGTCGTCGGACAAGGGCGGCAGCGCTTCGGTCAGCGCATTCGACAGGTTGTCTTCGTTCGGCTTCTTGGACAACTGCGGCTGGCGCAACTGGATCAGCGTGTCCATCAGCGCGCCGTAGCGCGCCTCGCCCAGGTGGAACAGGCGCTCGTCGACCGCGCGCCGGTAGGCGCCCGCGGTCTCGAACACCCGCCCGTGCTCGCCCAGCGCCAGCCCCAGTCGGTCCTTGCCCAGCACCGCGCGCTGCGGATTGATCAGCCACAGCTCGCGGCCGATGCGCTGGCCCTCGGTGACGAAGAACCAGCTGTCGACCTGCGCGCGCGCCGCCACCGCCGACAGGCCGCAACCGAGCGTCAGGTAGCGCGGCGTGCCATCCTCGTCGATGCGGCCGAACTCGATCCAGGCGTAGCCGATGCGCCGCTCATGCTTGCCGAGCAGGAGGTTCCACGCCATGCGCTTGCCAGGGTCGCCATCCGGTTCGATCCGCGACGGCTTGAGGCTGGCATCGAACAGGAAGGGCAAGGTCAGCGACAGGACCTTCGACTTGCCGGTGCCGTTATTGCCGCGCAAGAGCAGGTGGCCGTCGTGGAACCAGAACTCCTCGCTATCGTAGTGAAACAGTTCGACCAGGCCGATGCGCAGCGGCTGCCAGCGGGAGCGCAGCGGTTCGGGCAGGGCCGGCGTTTCGGGGGCGGTGGAGTCAGTCAGGAATAATGAATCGGTCATCAGAAGAGATCCGTCTGTGCCGCAGGGGCAGTGTGGTTGGCGGGACTCTTGCGCGCCACGATGTCGGTGCTGCCTAGCGAGAAGCGGGCCAGGGCCGGCAACGCGCGCACGGCATCGCCTTCGCGCCGCACCAGGCGCAGCGACGCCAGCCGGGCCAGCGCATTGCGCGCCAGTTCCTGTTCGGCGCCGGGAAGGCGCGCGGCCTTGTTCCAGTAGCGGCCATACTCCTGCACCGCCTCCCGGATGAATTCCTGTATCGCGTCTTCGGTGACGGCCGCGCCGGGTGCGGCGCGCTCGGCGCCGGCCAGGAATTCCGCCACCAGCAGCGTGACGTGGGATGCGGTGCCGGTGGCCGGCATCGCGACGTCGGTCAGTTCGCCGGCCTCGTCGACCAGGGCCAGTCCTTCGGCGCGCTGCTCGGGCGCCAGCCCGGTCGCATCGCACAGGCGCGCGGCAAGCGCGCCGCGCTGGTTCGTGAAATAGGCGCGCATGGCAGGGTCGCCATCGAGCTCGTCGAAGTACAGCACCGGGTCGTCGAGCAGGCGCCGCGCCAGGTGGTGGCGCATCGCGGTGCGCCGCCCTTCGTCGCTGTCGGGTACGAATTCCTCGGTCAGGGCAGCCAGGCGCGCATCCAGCGTGGCCGGGGCGCTGTCGGCGGGCCAGGTCGATGCGCCGCGCGAGCTGGCCATCAGCCCGGCCAGCACCCGTCGCTGCACATCGTACAGCGCGTCGCCGGCATGGCTGACGAAGGCATCCTCGTCGCCCGCCACCCGCTGCAGCACGCCCAGCGACAGCAGGTAGCGGCAGATGGCGACCAGCTCGCGCCGTTCATGGTGCGACTCGAGCAGGAAGCTGAAGCCGCGCACGGCCAGTTCCGGATCGGCGGCCAGGGCCAGCAGCCGTTCGCCCAGCGCGCGCAGGGTGATCTGTGGGTCGGAGCGCTCGAGCGCCGCGCAGGCCAGGCAGAACAGGATGTAGCGGCGGCGATCGAAATCGGGCGCGCCGCGGGTGGCGTCGCCCAGGTCGGCCGGCCGCTTGTACAGGCGCGCGCAATCGTGTTCGACGTGCAGGATCCAGCCGGCCGACTGCGAGAACCAGTCGCGCAATTCCTGCGCATGCCGCCGCACCGCGCCAAAGTCCGGATGGGCCGCCGTCATCAAGGGGCACATCAGCAGCGCGCGCAAGGCATCGCGCCGCTCTTCTTCGCGGTGGCGGCTCAGGACGTCCCCGACCTGGGCGGCGCCGGGACGGGCGCGGCTCATGGCCGGTCTCCGGCTGGCGTGACGGTCAGCAGGTGGTCGCGTCCGGAAAACACGCCCAGTGCGGTGCGGATGCTGGCGCGGCTGCCATCGGCCAGCGGCTCCAGGCGGATGCGCAGCAAGCCATCCGCGCTATGGCATTCGACCGCTTGGTCGGGATCGCGCTGCGCCACCAGCGCCTCGCCCAGCAGGGCCAGGAACAGGCGGAACGCATGGGCGTCGAGCTTTTCCAGCTCGGACAGCCTGGTCGGCCGGCCATTGGCGAGCGTGGCGCGGGCGGCGTCGATCTGGGCCCGCTCTTCGGCGATGTGGGCGGCCAGCATGGCCCGCTCGGCATCGCGGTCGCGCACATGCGGCGGCGCGCCGCGCGGCGTGACCTCGCCCTGCTCGCGCAGGCGCGGATGGATCGGCACCGCCGGCGCATCGGCCCACGGCGTCGAGGCCGGCAGCTGTTCATGGCGCGCGACGGCTTCGCTCTGCAGGCTGAAGTGGCGCGCCGGATTGAGCGCGAAGCCGGCCCGCCACAGGCGGTGCGCCTCGTCGTCGTCGCGCGCATCGGCGAACCAGCGCGCCATGATGCGAAAGTCGGCCGAGCGGTCGCTGCGTCCGCTGCGCCGCTCGTTGAGGGCCGCCACCGCCGCCAGCAATTGGGGAATCGCCGAGCGCACCCTGGCGCGCAGCAGTTCGGATTGCGCCGGGATGTGGCCCTCGCTGATGAACCAGCGCGACAGGCCGCGCCACCGTTCGCGCCAGGTGACCAGGCGCGCCTCGAGCGCCGCCGCCTCGTTTGCGCCGGGGGCGCTGTCGCGCCGTTCGCGGCCGGCGGCCAACATCAGGAGCGATTCGATGACGGCGTCCAGTTCGACGATGCGCGCGGCGATGATGCCGGAGCGGGCGACCAGGTCGCCGACGAAACGCTGCAGGTAATCGATCAGGCGCTGCTTGAACGCGATCACCGCCTGCACCTCGGCCTGCTGCAGCTCGATGGCGCGGGCGACGCCGGCCATGAAGGCCTGGGCTTCGTCGGCTAGCCGCTCGAACACACGCACCAGGTCGCGCAATACCGTGTGCACCTTGGCCGCATCGGGCGCCGGCGCGGCCGCCAGTGCGATCAGCGCGTTGAGGTCGGTGAGGATGTCCTCGAGCGCGACGGTCTGCAGCTCGCTCTGGCGCGCCAGTGTCTGCGCGAAGGTGAGCAGCGCCGCTTCGACCGCTTCGCCGCCCAACGAAAGGCGGTACAGGTAGCGGGCGCGATAGAAGTCCTCGATGCTCGAGACCCGGGCGGTATCCGGCTGGACCTCAAGGTTGCCCCAGTCCGCCAGCTGGGTCAATGCCATCTGGATGTCGTCGAGCGATGGCGTGGCGCCCGGCCAGCGCGCTTCGATCTGCACCTCGTCGGGCCGCAACTGCAGGCGGAACTGACGCTTGGCGGCAGCGAAGGTTTCCATGATCGCGCGGTAATGCGCGGCCTTGTCGGTGGCGACGTGGCGGAACAGGCTGGTGGCGGGATGGGCGGGATCGATCATTCAGGAATCGGCGAATCGGCACCGGATGACTATAGTGGCATACCGGCGCATGCGTCAAACCGACATCGATGCGACGAGCTCGTGGTACCAGCGCTCCTGGCGCGTCTTGTGCAGGCGATACCAGGCCTTCGCGGTTTCCGGACGCCAGACTTTCAGCATCTTGAGCACTTCATACGAAAACTCGACGGGCGCCAGTCCCGTGGCGGTGATGAGGTTATCGCCGCGCACCGCCGCCTCCTTGCGATAGAAGGCCTCGCCGCGGTAGCCAGGGCAGGTTTGCTTGAGCAGGCCGAGGTCATCCGAGGTATGGCGGCGCTCGTCGAGCGCGCCGACACGCGCCAGGCCGGCCGTGGCGCCGCAAATCGCCGCGACCTGGTGCCCCTGGTCGAGTGCATCTCGGGCGAATTCCAGGATGGGATCGGCTTGTGGCGTGCTCCATATATCCGCGCCGGGCAGCAGCAGCACGTCGCCCTTCTGCAGTTGGATCGCGTCGAGCGTCATGTCCGGCATGTAGCGTACGCCGCCCATGCTGTCGATGGGGTCGCGGGTGATGCCGACCTTGAGCAGGCCGAAATCCATCGACGGATCGGCAAAGAAGCGGCGGCTGTGCAGCTCCGCGGTGAGATAGCCGATCTCCCAATCCGCCATGGTGTCGACGACGACCAGATAGAGTTTCATGGGACTTCCTTGTTCGATGGGCTTGCAGCATGGCTGCGCAGCCATGTGGTGAAATCGCGTACTTCTTCCGTGGCGTGGGCATCGCGCGGCAGGACGAGATAGTATGCGGCGGCGGCGGGAATGCTGGAAGAACCGATCCGGCGCAGCGTTCCCGCCTTGACCGCATCGGCTACCAGCCAGCTGCGGGCGAGCGCGACGCCCTGGCCATTCTCGGCTGCTTGCAGGGCCAACGCGGAATCGCGGTAGACGGCGCCGTATTGTTGGTTCGTGTCGATCGCGCCGTCTTGCCCGAACCAGACGGTCCACGGATGAAAGTCGTCGCGCAGCAGGGTGGCGCGGATCAGATCCTCGTTCGCATGGAGACCGTGCTCGCGCAGATAGGCCGGGCTGGCAACCGGGAACAGGCACTCTTCGAACAGAAGTTCGCTGCGCACCCCCGGCCACTGCCCGCTGCCATAGCGAATACCCAGGTGCGCGCCAGAGGCTTCCAGGTCGGCAATCGCCTGGGTGGATGAGATGTCGACATCGATGTCCGGATGGCGCAGGAAGAAATCGCCGATGCGCGGGAGCAGCCAGCGGGCGGCGAAGGAAGGCAGCACATTGATGCGCAAGCGTCGTACATCCGCATGACGCAGTGCCTCTGCCACGTCGAACAACTGCTGCAGGACCGGACGCACCACGGACAGGAATTGTTGGCCCTTGGGCGTAAGCGCGATTTCTCGGCGTGAGCGGTCGATCAGGGACGTCCGCAATGAAGACTCGAGCGCCCGCATTTGATGGCTGATGGCGCTGTGGGTCACGTGCAGCTCGTCCGCGGCAAGCGTGAAGCTGCGCAGGCGTCCGATCGCTTCGAACGCACGCAGCGTGTGCATCGGCGGCAGCGACGAGTTTGATGTGTGAATGGCATTCATGATCTGGTGAGTATAAAGCGTTTTTTCTGCGAGACATCCGCTGATATAACGTGAGCTTTGTTCACGGAGACCAGTAATGAAACCGCTGCATTTGCTCGCTGCGATCGGGGTTGTCGCCATTTGGGGCTGCAATTTCGTCGTCATCAAACTCGGGCTGGACGAGTTGCCGCCCTTGTTGTTATGCGCGCTGCGCTTTTTATTCGCGGCGCTGCCGGCGGTGTTTTTCGTCAAAAGGCCGCACATTCCGTTCAGCGGCATCGTCGCTTATGGCCTGGTCATGTTCGGACTGCAGTTTGCCTTCCTGTTTGGCGGAATGGCGCTTGGCATATCGGCCGGGTTGGCCTCGCTCGCGCTGCAGCTTCAATCCTTTCTGACGATTGCCCTCGCCGCCTGGTTGCTCGGCGATCGGCCAACTTACTTCCAGGTCGGCGGCGCCTTGCTTGCGTTGGGCGGCATAGCCGTTATCGGGGCGAACACTGGCGGCGATGTTTCCATCCTGGGACTGACGGCAGTCATTCTTGCAGCGCTCGCATGGGCGTGCGGGAATCTCATGTCCAAGCGTTTTGGCAGGGTCAATACGGTCGTGGTATTACAGGAGGATATGCAAGCATGGAAAGCAGCGGCCTTTGTGCTCGTGATCCTGGGTCTGTGTGTAATGCCGTTAAGTTAAGAGTAGCCACCACGTCGTTACCTCCACTGGAGGTGACGACTTCCCGCGAAGGCGGGAACCCAAGTTCTGCTGACGTCGTCGAAACGCTCGCAGAATTAGGTTCCCGCCTTCGCGGGAACGACGGTTTTTACGCTAACTTAACGGCATTAGGGTCTGTATGTGAACCAGTTCGGGGCAAGATTGTATGCGGGGATGAAAGGAGTGCAGGCGTGAGAAGCATGGCTGACCTTCCGCAGACGTTTGTTACCGATCCGGAGGCCGAGGCTTATGTCGCGGATCCCCATTCGACATGGCGTGTGAAGCTGGCATTCCGGGTNTCTGTATGTGAACCAGTTCGGGGCAAGATTGTATGCGGGGATGAAAGGAGTGCAGGCGTGAGAAGCATGGCTGACCTTCCGCAGACGTTTGTTACCGATCCGGAGGCCGAGGCTTATGTCGCGGATCCCCATTCGACATGGCGTGTGAAGCTGGCATTCCGGGTCGATTTCACGAACGGCGGGTACGTCGAGGGAAGGGATTTTTTGCTCGATATACCTGGGCCGGATATTGCGGTCGAACGTGCGGCAGCGATCCTGGTGTCGTCCATGAATCTGTTGCGGGCGGGGCCGGTGACTATCCAGGATCTGCAGGTCGTACGTCGTGGTGAGCACGACGATAGGTGAGCCGGAAAGCAAAAAACCCCACCAAGGTCACTTGGTGGGGTTTTTCTTTATAACTAGCCTGACGATAACCTACCGCTGGCCTTGCGCGTGAAGCGCAAGGTGAAACCGGCCCCGTCGAAGCAGGAATTCAACAGCAAAGTTAACTATGGATAGCTTTGCGTAAGTTTGAAGGAACGGTCTGCGAGCTGTCGCACCTGGACCGCGATCCGCGCTTCGCCGACAATCCGGCGGTCGCGGGGGCGCCGCATTTCCGTTATTACGCGGGGGCGCCGGTCGTCGACGACCAGGGTTTCGCGCTCGGCTCGCTGTGCGTGATCGATACCCGCCCACGCACGCTCGATGCGGTCCAGCGCCAGATCCTGACGCGGCTGGCCGGACAGGCGGCGGAGATCGGGCGCCGCGGCCGCGGACGGTAGCGCCGCTGGCCGTGATCATCCAGGCAAGTGGTATTAGCGTTCTGAAATCTCTGTTAGTTTTTAACTATTGAATAAGAAACTACGATAGCTTGTCATAAGCAGATTCGATTGGCCGCCGGCGGAGCTTTGCTGCACGATCCGGCCCCATGAACCACACCCACGATCGACACGGTCACCTGGCCGACCTGATCGCCGGCGCCGCCGCCGGCGATCGCGCGGCATTTCGCGAGCTGCACGCGCTGACCCACGACTACCTGTATCACACGGCCCTGCGGCTGCTGCGCCTGCCCAGCCTGGCGGAAGAAGCGCTGCAGGAGGCCTATCTCAGCATCTGGCTGCACGCGGCCTCGTTCCGCCCCGGACAGGCCAGCCCGATGACCTGGCTGATCGCCATCGTCCGCAACCGCGCCCTCAGCGTATTGCGCAGCAATCGCAGCGGCATCGCTCCCCTGATCTGCGATGAGGACCCGGCGCTGCTGGTCGACATGGAAGAGGAAGAAGACGTCGATCCCGGCGCCCGGGTGTTCGATGCGCTGGCGCGCCTGCGCCTGGCGCATGCGATGACGCGGCTCGAACCGGCCCAGCGCCAGAGCATCGCGCTGGCCTATGGACAGGAATTGACGCATGCCGAAATCGCCAGCCATCTCGGGGTCCCATTGGGCACGGCGAAGAGCTGGCTGCGGCGCGGCCTGGAACGGCTGCGGATCGGCATGGACGAACCCGCGCGGCGGCAGCCGGTCAGGCCGGCGTCCACGCTCGCGGACTGCCGGCCATGACGTCCTGCATCTGCGCGCGCAACCACTGCAGTCCAGGGTCGCCGTCGCTGTTCGGATGCCAGGCCATGCACAGCGTGTAGGTCAGGAAGGGAAAGCCCAGTTCGACCACCTCGACACCCGCGTGATCGTATGGCGCGATGAAGGCCGGCACGGTGCACACCAGGTCGCTGTGGGCGACGGTCGCCGCGACGGCGCTGAAGTCGCGCACCGCCAGCGCGGTATGGCGCGAGTGGCCAAGGCGGTACAGTTGCTCGTCCATGAAGCCGTGCAGGCTGCTGTCGCGCGCCACGTTGACATGGTCGAGGGCGCAGTATTCTTCCAGGCCGACCGGCGCCGCGCCGCGCGGGTGACCCGCGCGCTGCACCATCACGTAGGGCGTCGTGGTCAGCTCGCGGCTCGACAGGCCGGACGGCAGCAGGCAGGCGGTGCCGAAGCACAGGTCGACCTCCCCTTTTTCGAGCCGGCCCGCGAGGTCGGCGCCGTCCGGCGCGCTCAGGGTCAGGCGCAGGCCCTTGTTCGACAGCGCCAGCAGGCGACGCGCCAGTCCGGGAAGGATGACCGCGGCGCCCGTGTTATTGGCCACGATATGAAAGGTGCGCACCGCGGATGCGGGATCGAAATCGTCGGCGTCGAAGCGCACCGCCGCGTTCAGTCCCGCCAGCGCCGGTTGCAGGCGGCGGTGCAGCTTGAGCGCGAACGGCGACGGCGCCAGCCCCCGGCCACTTTCGGCCGGCACCAGCAGCGGGTCGCCGAACAGCTGGCGCAGGCGCGACAGCTGGGCCGACAGGGCCGGCTGGCTGACGTGCAGGCGCGCGGCGGCGCGCGTCACGCTGCACTCCTCGAGCAGGACGTTGAGCGACAGGAGCAGGGGCAGGTCGGCGCCGCGCAGGGACGGCGTGGCGCGCATCGGGGACCGGCGCTGTGGCTGGGACTGGGACTGGGGCTTGTGCATGGCTTGCGTTGGTTCCGAAGGTGGGCAGGAGCGCACGCCCCCACCCGCGTATTTACATGGGCGACATCATACGGTAGGAATGGTCCCGCCATCGATGACGAATTCGGCGCCGTGGACCGAGGCCGCCAGCGGCGACAGCAGGAAGGCGACCAGTTCGGCGACTTCTTCGGGCTTGCCGGGGCGGCCGATCGGGATGCCGCCGAGCGACTCCATCACCCGTTCGCGCGCCGCATCGACGCTGGCGCCGTCGTGCGCTGCCAGGCGTTCGAGAAAGGCGCGGGTCGCCGTGGTCTCGATGAAGCCGGGCGCCACGGCGTTGACGCGGATGCCGCGCGGCCCGAATTCGTTCGCCAGCGACTTGCTGTAGCTGGCCAGGGCCGCCTTCGCCGCGGCATAGGCGACCGTCGATTCGTACAGGGGCAGGCGGCGCTGGATCGAGGTGATGTGCACGATCGCGCCCGCGCCGCGCGCCACCATCGCCGGCAGGAAGGCGCGGTCCACCCGCACCGCGCTCATCAGGTTGAGCTGGAGCTCCTGTTCCCACATGGCGTCGTCGAGCGCCAGCGCGCCGCCGCCCGGAGCCGAGGAGCCGCCGACATTGTTGACCACGAAATCCAGGTGGCCGAACTCGTCGTGGACCGTGTCGACCAGGCGCCGTGCGCCCTCGGCACTGGCCAGGTCGGCCTCGAGGTAGCGTACCGATGCCACCGGGTCGGAAGGCTGCCCGCGCGCCGGCGCGATCACGGTCGCGCCCCGCTCCGCCAGCACGCGCACGATGGCCGCGCCCATGCCCTTGGTGCCGCCGGTGACCAGGGCCCGCTTGCCGTCGAAGGAATAGGCGCTCATGGCTTGATCTCCAGCGAATAGCGGGCGGCAGGTGGGGGTTAGTTGGTTCATGTGGTTTCTCCTCTGGGTTGGATACGTCCAGTGTAGGATGCGGCATCATGGCGAAAAAGACCCAAAAACGCTATGCTCCATGAACCAGAGGTTCATAATCAATGCCATGAGCTCACTCGAACTGATCCGCTTGTTCCTTGCGGTGGCGGAACACCGCAGCTTCACGCTCGCCGCCCGGCGGCTGGGCGTCAGCCCGACCGCCGTGAGCAAGGGGGTGCGCGCGCTGGAAGCAAAGCATGGCGTGACGCTGTTCGTGCGCACCACCCGCAGCGTCTCGCTCACCGATGCCGGCGCCGGCCTGCTCGCCGTGCTCAAGCCGGCGGTGGACCAGATCGAGGAAGCTTTCACGGGCCTGGAACGGTTCCAGCGCCGCCCCGCCGGCCGCCTGCGCCTGAGCGCGCCGCGCGCCTTCGGCTTCCTGGTGGCGCGGGAGCTGGTGCCGCGCATGCGCGCCGCTTATCCCGAGATCGGCTTCGACCTGTCGCTCGACGACGGCCTGGTCGACCTGGTGGCCGACGGCTACGACGCCGGCATCCGCCTCGGCCAGGCGGTGGCCCAGGACATGGTCGCCATCCGCCTCGGTCGCCCACTGGCGTGGTCGATCGTCGCGGCGCCGTGCTACTTCGCGCGCCATGGCGTGCCGACCGGGCCACGCGACCTGCTGCGCCACCGCGCCATCCGTTACCGCTTCACGACGTCCGGCGTGCTGCCGACATGGCTGTTGCGCGACGGCGATGGCGAGTTCCAGCTCGATCCCGGGGCCGACCTGTGCGCCAACGACACCCGCATGATCGCCGAGCTGGCGCGCGCCGGGCTGGGCATCGCGTATCTGCCCGACATCGAGATCGACGACGACCTGCGCCACGGCCGCCTGGTGCGGGTGCTGGCCTCGCATGTGCCCGCGACGTCAGGCCTGTACCTGTATTTCCCGATGCGCAGCCAGCACCAGCCCAAGATGCGGGCCCTGGTCGACGAGGCGTCGAAGCTGGCCGCCGAGGGGTTGCTCGACCTCGTCGACCGCGGCTAGCCGGTCCGGCTTATCTGGCGGCGGTCGCGGCGACCGCTTCCAGGATCACTTTCGCCACCTCCGCCGGGCGCGATTGCTGCGGCACGTGGCTCGCCTGCAGTTCGGAGGTCTTTGCGCCGATCTTGCTGGCCATCGCACGCTGCAGGCCGGGGTCGATCATGCGGTCACGGCTGCTGACGATGTACCAGGACGGTTTGGATTTCCACGCCACGGCCGACACCTTGTCGCTGAAGGCCCTGGACTGGATCGGGCCCTGGGTCGCGGCCATCACGGCGGCCTGCGCGGCCGGGACGTCCTGGGCGAAGTCTTCGCGCATCGCGGCGTCCGGCAGGCTCAGGAAGCCTTCCTTGTCGGCGACGAAGCGCTTGCTGCCGGGGGCGGCCGGGAAGCCTTCGCCAGTCTCGGCGGTCGACTTGCCGGCCTCCGGCGCGAACGCGGCCACGTAGACCAGGCTGCCCACCTTGGCGTGGTTGCCGGCCTCGGTGATCACGGTGCCGCCCCAGGAGTGACCGACCAGCACCACCTTGCCCGGCTGGGTCTCGATCGCGCGCCGCGCCGCGGCCACGTCGTCGGCCAGCGAGGTCAAGGGATTCTGGATCGCGGTGACCTTCACGCCCTTGGCCTGCAGCAGCGGGATGACCCTGGCCCAGTCCGAGCCGTCGGCAAAGGCGCCGTGCACGATCACGACCGAGGGTTTTTCCAAGGTATCGGCGGCGTGGGCGGTGACGCCGATGGCGGCCAGGGAGGCGGCGACGACGAGCGCTTTCAGGTGGTGTGTGACGGTCATGGTGTTCTCCTGTGGGGTGTTGGGTAAGTGAGTCCAGTATAGGGAACGCCTATCCACCCCGGTATCGGTCGATCGACCGATACGGTCCACCCGCACGGTCAGTCGAACACCGGCGTCTCGACCCCGAGCAGCTTGTGGATCTTGGGCGAGGTGGTCGTGTACACCATATGCGTCTTGCGGTCGGGGAAGACATGGGCCGCGACGCCGTAGGCCGCCAGCGCCGCTTCATGGAAGCCCGACAGGATCAGCTTCTTCTTGCCGTGATAGGTATTGATGTCGCCCACGGCGAAGATGCCCGGTTCGCTGGTCTCGAAGGTGCCGGTATCGTGTACCCGCAACTGGCGCATCTCCATGTCCAGGCCCCAGTCCACGATCGGTCCCAGCATCGGCAGCAGGCCGAAGAACACCATCAGGGCGTCGACCGGCACGCGCCGCGTGACGCCGTCGGCGCCCGCCACCTTGACTTCGGACAGTCGCCCGCCCTGCACGTCGAAGCCGGTGACCTGGCCCGACATGAACTGCATCTCGTGCGCCTCGCATAGCGCCTTCATCCTGGCGATCGAGGCCGGGGCCGCCCGGAAGCTGTCGCGCCGGTGCACCAGCACCACCGATGCCGCCTTGCCGACGAAGTCCAGCGCCCAGTCGAGCGCGGCGTCGCCGCCGCCGCAGATCACCAGTTGCCGGCCGTGGAAGCGCTCGGGACGCTTGACCCGGTAGAACAGCTGGCTGTCCTCGAAGCGCTCGATGCCGGCCACCTTCAGCTTGCGCGGCTGGAAGGCGCCGACGCCGGCGGCGATGACGACCGTCTTCGCGATGAAGCGCGTGCCGGTCGAAGTCGCGAGGTCGAACCGGCGGTCGGCGCGCCGCTGCAGCAGCGTCACCTCCTGCCCCAGGTGGAAGGTGGGCGCGAACGGCGCGCTCTGGGCCAGCAGCTTGTCGGTCAGTTCGCGGCCGGTGAGGACCGGCGCCGCCGGGATGTCGTAGATCGGCTTGTCCGGATACAGCTCCACGCACTGCCCGCCCACCGCGCCCAGCGAATCGATCACGTGGGCGCGGATGTCGAGCAGCCCCAGTTCGAATACCTGGAACAGGCCGACCGGCCCGGCGCCGACGATCACGGCATCGGCGTCGATGGCGCCATCGCCGGCCTCGAATTCGGGCCGGAAGATGCCTGGCGCTTCTACTGGTTTGTTCATATCGCTTCCTTTCTGCTTGATAGCTGGAGGGCTGGCCGACGACAGGTCGGCCGCGGATCATCACTTTATAAATCCTCAACTTCACTTGAGGTCAAGTGGCAGACGACTCTCCGGCGCAGATAAATCGGAACCATTCAGCAACAAACAAGGCACGCCACCCGCGAGCCGATTTACAATAGTGATTATTTCCCATCGGCAAGACCACCTGCCCTGACCAGATGAACAACATGATCCCGCCCGACGTCCAGGCCAAGCTCGCGCAGCGCCGCCAGGCCGTGCGCCGCAGTCCGCGCGACGCCAACGCCCATGCCCTGCTCGGCCTGGCCCTGCTCAAGGAATTGCAGCTCGAAGAAGGCGTCGGCGCGCTGCAGCGGGGGCTCGAGCTCGATCCCAAGCTGCGCGGCGTGCATGGCGTGCTGGCCGGCGCGCTGTTCGACCTGGGACGCTACGAGGCGGCGGTCGACTGCTACCGCAAGGCGCTGCGCTTCCAGCAGGCGGCCGACCTGCACCAGAACCTGGGCACGGCGCTGCTGCGCCTGGGACGCCTGGAAGAGGCCGAACCGAGCCTGCGCCGCGCGGCGGAACTGGCGCCCGGGGACGTCGAAACCCAGCTGGGCCTGGTGACGGTGCTGCTCGCCCTCGGCCGGCACGACGACGCGCGCGAGATCATGCAACTGGTGACGACGCTGACGCCGGACCAGGCGGATGCGCACTACCGGCTGGGACTGCTCCTGTGCCACATCAAGAACTGGGAGGCGGCGCTGGCCAGCATGGAGGCGGCGCTGGCCTGCGCGCCCGACCATCTCGAGGCGCAGCGCCACGTCGGCCTGTGCCAGCGCGAGCTGGGCCGCGCCGACGAAACGATCGCCGCGCTGGAGCGGGCCATGGCGCTCGCGCCCGACAATCCGGTCCTGCTCGACGACCTGGTCTCCAGCTTCCAGAAGTTCAAGCGCTTCCGCGAAGCGATCGCCGTGGGCCGGCGGATCCTGGTGGACCGCCCGGCCAGCCAGCGCGCCCTGAGTTCGCTGGTGCACTGCCACTTCACGCTGGGAGAATGGGAAGATGCGCTGGCGGCGGCGCGCCTGACGCTCGAACGCGTGCCGTCGGCCGAGAACCACAGCATGCTGCTGTTCGTCCTGAGCCACTGCTGCAGCGACCCCGAGGAACTGACGCGCGAACACTTCGCCTTCGGCGAGCGCTGGGAGTCGGGACTGGTCGGGCAGCGCCAGCCGCACGGAAACGCGCGCGATCCGCGGCGCGTGCTGCGGGTCGGCCTGGTGTCGGGCGATATGTACGGCCACGCCGTGGCCCGCTTCGTGGCCCCGGCGCTCGAAGCGCTGAAGGACAGCACGCAAATCCGCTTCCACGTCTACTACAACAACCGGATCGAGGACCACGTCACGCGCGCCATGAAGAAGACGGTGAGCGTCTGGCGCAGCATCGTCGACCTGGACGACGCCGCGGCCGAGCGCCTGATCCGCGACGACGGGGTCGATGTCCTGGTCGACCTGTCCGGCCATTCGGCGCTCAACCGCCTGTCGCTGTTCGCGCGCAAGCCGGCCCCGGTGCAGGCGACCTGGATCGGCTACGCCGGCACCACCGGGCTGCGCGCGATGGACTATATCCTGTGCGACCGCTTCATGGTGCCCGGCGAGCGCTACGCCGACCAGTTCACCGAGAACATCGTCAAGCTGCCGCTGGGGGCGCTGTTCCTGCCGGAGCCGGTCTCGCCCCCGGTCAACCCGTCGCCGGCCATGCAGAACGGTTACCTGACCTTCGGCAGCTTCCACCGCGCCAGCAAGCTCGGGCGCGAGGTGATCGCGCAATGGGCTTCGCTGCTGCATGCGATCCCGGACGCCAGGATGCTGCTCGGCGGCCTGGAATCGGGCATCGACGACGTGCTGGTCGAGTGGTTCGCCGACGCCGGCATTCCGCGCGAGCGCCTGCTGCTGCGCCAGCGCACCTCGGTGCGCGAATACCTGAAGCAGCACTACGAGGTCGACGTCTGCCTCAGCCCCTTCCCCTACAGCGGCTCGACCACCATCGGGCATGCGCTGTGGATGGGCGTGCCGACCCTGGCCACGGTGGGCGCCACCAACCCGAGCCATACCTCGGTGCCGTTCATGGCCCATATGGGCCTGCACACCTTCATTACCGAGAGCCCCGAGACCTATGTCAAGCTGGGCGTGTTCCTGTCGCAGAACCTGCCGGCGCTGGCCGCCATGCGCGCCACCATGCGCCAGCGCTTCCTCGATTCCATCCTCGGCTATCCGGGCATCGTCGGGGCCAGCCTCGAGCTGGCGCTGCGCCGCATGTGGGAGCGCTGGTGCGACGGCCTGCCGCCGGCGCCGCTGAGCGTGACGATGCAGGAACTGGCCGAGCTGCACCGGGTCGCACCGGAGGCGGACGGCACGGTCGAAGCGACGCCCGAAAAATAAATTAAAAAATTTCCGCAAGGCACTTAATGCCGCAGTGAAACTGGTCGCCCTGTACCTGTGAGAGCGAGTGATGCTACTCGACACCTCCCGAACGATAGACTGAATTCACCGCTTACCAGGAGCTAACATGCTGAGCCTTCACACCAACCACGCCGCGCTGTCGGCACAGAACTCGATCGCGCGCACCCAGAGCAACCTGTCGACCTCGCAAACCCGCCTGTCGACCGGCTACCGCATCAACTCGGCAATGGACGACGCCGCCGGCCTGCAGATCGCCTCGCGCCTGAAGGCACAGACTTCGGGCATGACCGTCGCCATGCGCAACACCCAGAACTCGACCGCGATGCTGCAGACCGCCGAAGGCGCGCTGGACGAAGTCTCGAACATGCTGATCCGCATGAAAGACCTGGCAACCCAGGCAGCCGACGCCTCGGCGACCGACGACGACAAGACCGCCATGCAGTCGGAATTCGACGCACTGGGCCTGGAACTGGCCAACGTCCTGAAGAACACCACCTTCGGCGGCTCGACCCTGCTGGTCGACGGCACCGTCGACGGCGAGATGACCTTCCAGATCGGCGCCTCGTCGAGCGAAACCATGGAAATCGACCTGAGCGACGACATGTCGACCCTGGCGTCGGACGTCTCGGCCGCCACCGCCAACTACTCGTCGGCCACCACCGGCACCGAGCTGACCTCGTCGGCCAACAGCACCATCGCCAACCTGGAAGACGCGCTGGCATCGGTCAACAAGGTCCGTTCGGGCCTGGGCGCCGCCGCCAACCGCCTGGAACACGTGTACAACAACCTGGCCAACATCAGCACCAACACCAAGGCCGCGACCGGCCAGATCATGGACGTCGACTTCGCCAGCGAGAGCGCGAACATGACGTCCAACCAGATGCTGCTGCAAGCCTCGACCGCCATGCTGAAGCAGTCGAACAGCATGTCGTCGATGGTGATGTCGCTGCTGCAGTAATCGCCGCATAGCCGGACCTGGCCCGGGCCTCACCCCGGGCAAGCTTCGAAGGCCAGCCGCGCGGCTGGCCTTTTTCTTTCCTGGAGCCGACCGCCATGGCCATCCCGCCCCTCCTGCCTGCCCTGCCTCCCCCATCCGCGCCCGCGCTGCAGGTCGGCGCCGTGGCGGCCGCCCTGCCCGCCGCCCTCCTCGGCGGCGGCGACGGACCGCCGCTGCCGTTTTCGCGGCCAAAACCCCACCATGTGATCATGGTGGGGTTTTTTGCTTTCAGAGCCTGAATGCGGGCTGCCTGCTTGCAGATCGAGAACGCATGCGCCGATCGAACGCGTGGATGGCAGAGCCATCCACCCCACGTCAATTCAGACGCCCCACAAGATATCGGTCTTGTTATCGCGCGCCGAGCGCATCATTTCCAGCAACGGATACATGCGGGCAGAGAAGGTCACCACCTCGATCGGCTGGTGTTCATGGTCGTCTTCGTCGCGATGATGCGCCTGGACGTCCTGCGCCACCTGGTCAGCGGCGTGGTTCTTGCGGCTCTCTTCCACCTCGGCCTCGACCAGCGGGATCACGCGTTCCGCTTCTGCCGCGGTGATGACACCGCGTTCCGGTTCCTTGTGCAGCAAGTCGAGAATGCGCTTGGCATGCTCCTGATACATCAGGACTTCTGGATAGGATCTGCATTTAAAGGTAATCAACATGGCTATCTCTTGGTTTTGTTAGTGATTCAACGATAGCACGACTGGCGCACCTTCACAGTGCGCTCGCTCGCACAAGGATCAGCCCCGCTTGACCCGAAACAGCCAGGCCGCCGCCAGCACAAGAACGGCGAGCAGGCCGGCGCCCGCTACGCCGAGGCCTCCCGCTTCGGAGAGAGGCGCAAGCGTCGCCCCGGCCAGCAACCAGCCCAGCGCTCCCCACGCCAGGCTGTTGAACAGCTCGAGCATGTTCATCACGATCCCGCCCTTGCCGCGTCCCTTGAAATTGCTGCGCTGGCCGGGCCGGCCGGACCAGAACACGACCAGCCCCGCGCCCAGTACCGCGCCGCACACGACAAGGCACACCGCCAGCCCGGCAAGCGGCGCGCGCACGCCCAGCCACAGCAGCGGCACGGCCACCAGCGCCAGCACCGGCATGACGGCCGCCGCCAGCTTGGCGCGCCGCACCGTGCGCAGCGATGCGGGCGACACCAGCAACAGGTCGGGCGCATCCTCGGCCGACAGCGCGATCCAGGCCAGCGCACCGGTCAGCGAACTGCAGAGCAGCGCCAGGCCGGCGCCGAGCGCCTGCACCTGGACCTCGGCGCGCTGGAAGATGATGAAGAACAGCGGCAGCAGGAACAGCAGTTGCAGCAGCACCTGCGACAGCAGATGCGGATCGCGCACGGTCAGGCGCCACTCCTTGACCGCGACGGTCCGGAACAGGCTGCGCCCGAAGCGAGGACGCAGCGCCGCCTCGGGCGCGGTCCTGGCGCGCGCCGCCGATGCCGCCAATTGCAGGCCGCGCGCGAAGAAGCGGTGGGTGCGGCGCGCCGTCAGCACGAATACCGCCGCCGCCGCCCCGGCCAGCAGCAGCATGGGAAGCGGCTCGCCCAGCACGGCGCGCGCCGGCAGCAGCAGCGGATTGTCCGCGATGCCATCCCGGCCCAGCAGGCCGCCCAGCATCTCGCGCGCGCGGCCCTGCGTTTCCCTGGACGACAGCGATTGCAGCTGCGAAGCGATCACCAGCAGCGCTCCGGCCAGCGCCCCGATCACCTGCGCCACCACGCGCGTGCGGCGCGCGCCCAGCACGCGCACCAGGCCGAGCGTGAGCAGCATCGCCACGCAGCTGCACAGCACCGCCACCGAGATCACGCCAGGATAGATGCCCAGCCAGCGCCATTGCCCCTGCAGCAGGCCGGCATGGGCGAACGGGGCCAGGAAGAACAGGTAGATGGCGGCGGTGCTGGCCGCCACGCCGGCCAGGCGCACGGTGAAAATGCTGTGCGAGGGCAGGGGCGACGACAGCAGCAGGTCGAGGTCGCTGCGCTCGAACAGCACCAGCACGCTCGACTTGATCGCGGACGACAGCATGAAGGTCGCGCCGGCCACCAGCATGGCCGCAATGGCGAGCAGAATGCGCGGATCGTCGCCCGGGATGGCGGCCGTCTTCTCCACCGTCACCCAGCCCAGCAGGTGCAGGGCGGCCCAGCCCATCAGCGCCAGGGCGAGGGCTGCATTGCCGGGCCGGCGCTTGCTGGCGCCCTCCTTGCCGCCTGCCGCATTGAACCAGGCCAGCCGCAGCTCGTGCCGCAGCAGCCAGCCGACACTGCCCGGCGCCGCCTTCATGGCGTCGCCGTCAGCTGCAGGAACACGTCTTCCAGGCTGCCGCCCCGGGTGCGCGCGCGCAGTTCGTCGAGCGTGCCTTCGGCGATCAGGCGACCTGCGCGGATGATCCCGATGCGCTGCGCCAGCCGCTCCGCCACTTCGAGGATGTGGGTGGTCAGGATGACCGTGCCGCCCTTGGCCACATGCGCCAGCAGCAGGTCCTTGACCTGGCGCGCCGCGGCCGCGTCCAGGCCGGTGAGCGGTTCGTCGAGGATCAGCAGTTCGGGCTCGTGGACCAGGGCGCCGGCCAGGGCCAGCTTCTGCTTCATCCCGCGCGAGAATCCTTCGGTCAATTCGTGCGCATGCCGGCTCAGGTCGAGCCAGTCGAGCAGCTCGCGCGCACGCGGCTCGGCGTCCTCCGCGCGCACGCCCCACAGACCGGCCACGAATTCGAGATACTCGAAGGGCTTGAGCTTCCCGTACAACATCGGCTCGTCCGGCAGGTAGGCCATCCTGGCCTTGGCCGCGGCCGGCGCGCTGGCCAGGTCGATGCCGAGCACCTCGATGCTGCCGGCGTCTGGCGCCAGCAGGCCGGTGACCAGGCGCAACGTGGTGGTCTTGCCGGCGCCGTTAGGGCCGAGCAGGGCGTAGAACTCGCCACGGCGCACGGCCAGGTCAAGGCCATCGACGGCGGGGCGGCCGAAATCCTTGCGCAGGCCGGCAAGGCGTAGTGCTAGACGCGTGTCATCCATGCGGTGTCACTGGAGCGCAAACGAAGAAAGGAATTGTTCGACCTGCTCGGGCGGCGCGGCATCCGCGGGCCCGAGCACGATCACCTGGTAGAAGCGCTCGCCGCGCGCCGCGAACCTGCCATGCAGGCGCATCGGCCTGCCGTTGACCGCGCCCGCGGCATCGACGCGCAGGCCGTCCTGCGCCGCCGCCGGCGCTTCATCGACGCCGGCCCCGATATTGCGCAGCAGGGCCAGGCGCATCGCCGGCAGCGCTGCCTGCGCGCGCGCGGCATCGGGCGCGGTGGCGGCGCCGACGGCGAAGGTGGCGCCGTCGACTTCGGCGGCCGTCATCGTCATCTCCACCCGCAGGCCCTCGACATCCACCGGCCGGGTGAAGGTAGCCGGCTTGGCCGGGAACAGCACCTTGTAGCGGCCATCCTGGCTCGTGTGCTCGCGCCAGTTGTAGGTGGGGTTGCAGCCGGCGAGCAGGAGCGCGGCCAGCAGGGCCGGGACGAAGCCGAAAAAAACCACAGGCATGCGCACGGGCATGCGCTGCAAGAGCAGGGTCGGTAGTCGCATGGCACGATAGTAGCAGCAGCGCTTACCTCGCCAGCCGTTTTTTGAAAGAGGGTAGCGTCGCCTGCGCCGGGTTCCATCGAAGGAGGGAGGACTTCGGCCCGTCCGGCGCATCTTGTCGTATCATTTTCCCGTTGCTGCTCCCAGGACCACCATGAAACGCAGAATCGGATTCCTCTTCCCGCCCGGCTTCCAGGCGCTCGACCTGATGGCCACCACCGTGTTCGAGATCGCCAACGGCCTCGATGGCGGACCGTTCTATGACATGACCATGCTGTCCGAGCACGGCGGCGTGCTGGCCAGCTCGTCCGGCGTCGGCGTGTTCACCGACGCCTTCGACCGGCGCGACTTCGACACCCTGATCGTGGCCGGCGTCATGACGCCGCTGAGCATGAAGTCGAGCGCGCCGTTCCTGGCCTTCCTGCGCGAAGCCAGCGACGCGTCGCGCCGCACCGCCAGCATCTGCACCGGCGCCTTTATCCTGGCCGAGGCCGGCCTGCTCGACGGCCGCCGCGCCACCACCCACTGGGCGCTGGCGCGCGACCTGCAGCGTGCCTGTCCGAAGTCGCGCATCGAAGAAGACCGCATCTACATCAACGACGGCCGGGTCTGGACCTCGGCCGGCATGACCGCCTGCATCGACCTGTGCCTGGCGATGGTCGAGGCCGACCTGGGCAAGGACGCGTCGAAGCACATCGCGCGCCAGATGGTGGTCTATCACCGCCGCAGCGGCGGCCAGTCGCAGTTCTCGGCGCTGCTGGAGCTCGAGCCGAAATCGGACCGCATCCAGCAGGCGCTCACCTATGCGAAGAGCCACCTGCGGCGGCCGCTGTCGGTCGACGAGCTGGCCGAGGCGGCCAACCTGAGCACGCGCCAGTTCAGCCGCAGCTTCCGCCTCGAGACCGGCCAGTCGCCTGCGCGCGCGATCGAGGTGCTGCGGGTCGAGGCGGCGCGCGCCATGATCGAGACCAGCAATCACTCGATCGACGTGGTGGCGCGCGAGACCGGCTTCGCCGACCCCGAACGCATGCGGCGCGCCTTCCTGCGCGCCTTCGGCCAGCCGCCGCAGGCGATCAAGCGCGCGGCGCGCGAGCAGGCGGCATAGGCGCTCACAGTGCCGCAGACGTCATTGTGCTGACCGCAACTGTGCGAGGTTATGTTGCAGACGCTGGCGCAACATCTGTTCCGAATGTGGATCCAGCCAATGTGCGACTTGCGCATAGCTATGCTCGATCCGGTTCAGCAAGGCGGTGAGGTAGGCGTCGGCTTCTTCCCAATTGCCGAATCCAAAGCGATGTACGTCCGCGAACAGCGCCTCACGCGATATATCGAATCGGCCCGTGGAAAGCTGCATGGTCAGGGTCGATGGGGTTTCGGCAGGATTTGGGACGACATCGAACGCCGGCGACAGGCGCCATCGTCCTTCGTTACCGGAATAAACGGCTGCATGATTACGTACATGGTCATCGTCATTGCCACACACTGCGTTGAACACCATGCGTCCGAACAGTTCATGGCGGTCCCCGGTCGGTGCGCCGATACGCCGTAGTTCTTCCGCCAGCCTTGGATAGCTCCATCTGTCGGTCTGCATCAGATTGTCCGGATACTCGGCCTGCAACAACGAGGCCGCGCTGATGCACATGGATCGCTGGCTGCCATGTCGGTCGTAGCGCAGGACACGTATCGCGCTCCGGCCTTTCTCCATTCGATGAAGTATGGTGTGTGCAAAGTTCAAGCCGCTGGCAGCTCCCCATTGCTGTCCGACGTGTTCAAGGACAGGAATGTCGGCAATGTCGGTGGCAATTTGTGGCTTGACTAACCAGAATTGTCCATCGTCGTCCTGTAGCGTTGCTTTAGGACGAGCGCCACCGACGCTTGCCGTCTGTACCAAGCGCCGCCGCAGTCGGATATCGACAGGCGGCAGTCGCTCATGTATCGCGCCCAGCTCTTCGACCAGCAATGACAATTGGGGCAGGCGGGGGCGTTGTAACTCCGCAATGGACGGCTTGCGGGCAGTGCCGACAGCGAGTGCCCCCCAGCGATCCGCATTGCTTGCCAACAGCAGGTAACGCGACATCGGCGTGCCCGAAGGCAGATTGTGTTCGCGCTTCAGCAATGCCTGGCCCCATGCGTCAGGACAGGCATCGCGTAGCACATCGTGCAGGCCGCCATAACGCATTGCTTCCCGGTCCATATCGGGAACGAAAGGCAGATTGACCGGATCGATCGACCAGCCATGCCCGGCATCGACATAACTTGGTGCGTATCGGAAATACCCTTTGCCGACGACAGGGCCGGACTGGTATCTGCCCACTGTCACCCATTCCCCATTATCGGGACGTTGGAGATAGACGTATAGAGGCTTAGAAATAGTCTGCATCTGCCGACCCTCGCTCTTGCCTGCTACGCCGGACCCGCCGATTTACTCCACCCTCCCATAATTTTGGGTCAAGTGGCGGCGCCACATCATCCATGATCCCCAGGATGAGCATGGCAGTGAGATACGTGCCGGCTGCCGCCCCTGGATCGCCTAGTTCCAGGCGTCGTAGCGTCGCTTCCGAAACACCCATCCGTGAGCATAAATCCGCAACCATCAAGCGCTGGCTCAGGCGTTGAGTGCGAATACTGCGGCCCCATATGGTCAGGCGCTCCTGAACGAGCGTAGGCAATGCGGTGGATTCGGATAGTTTACGCGGCATCTTTCCTCCATAGATAACCTATTATAGTTCATAAGAAATTATCTATACCGGATGTAAAAAACAATAAAATGTATAGATAATGGCTTATGCGGTATAAAAGACTATCTATGATGGCTTGATTTTAGTCATCGCGCAGCGCACGTCGATATCCGATCGCCTCCGCCACTTGCTTCGCCGTCACGTGTTCCGCCTCCGCAAGATCGGCAATGGTCCGCGCCACCTTGAGCACGCGGTGATAGGCGCGCGCCGACCAGTGCAAATGGCGCGCCGCATCGTGCAGCAGCCGTCGTCCCGCTTCGTCCGGCGCGCAATGGCGGTCGATCTCGCCCGGCCCCAACTGGCTGTTCGGCCGTCCCTGGCGCGCGACCTGGCGCGCATGCGCCTGCGCTACCCGCTGCGCGATCGCCGCACTGGGCTCTCCCCCGGCCTGCGCACCCATACTGTCGGGCGCCATGGCCGCCACCGGCAGCTGGATGTCGATGCGGTCGAGCAGGGGGCCTGAGATGCGGCCCTGGTAGCGCAGCACGGCGTCCGGCGTGCAGCGGCACTTGCCGCTGGCGTGGCCAAGCCAGCCGCAGGGGCAGGGATTCATCGCCGCGATCAGCTGGAAGCGGGCCGGAAAATCCGCCTGGTGGGCCGCGCGAGAGATCGTGATCGAGCCCGATTCCAGCGGCTCGCGCAGCACCTCGAGCACGCGGCGGTCGAATTCGGGCAACTCGTCGAGGAACAGTACCCCGTGGTGGGCCAGCGACACTTCTCCCGGCCGCGGCAGGTTGCCGCCGCCGACCAGGGCCACGCCCGAGGTGGTGTGGTGCGGGCCGCGAAACGGCCGCTGGCGCCAGCGCTCGGGTGCGAAGCCGCCGGCCAGCGATTGCACGGCGGCCGATTCGAGTGCCTCGGCCTCGCTCATCGGCGGCAACAGGCCCGGCAGGCGTGCCGCCAGCATGCTTTTGCCCGCGCCCGGCGGGCCGACCAGCAGGACGGAATGGGCGCCGGCGGCCGCGACCTCCAGTGCGCGCTTGGCATGCTGCTGGCCCTTGACCTCGGCGAAGTCCGGATAGCGCGGCGCGGGCGACATGCCGGGGCCGTGATGCCGCGCCAGTTTCGGCGCATCGGGCGTGTTGGCGAAGTGCGCGCACACCTCGAGCAGGGTGCGCGCCGGGAGGATGGCTGCCGCCTCCACCAGCGCCGCTTCGTCGGCATTGGCCAGAGGCAGGATGAAGGCGCGCATCTCGGCGTCGCCATGACTGGCCATCGCGAATGCCATCGCCAGCGCGCCGCGCACCGGACGCAATTCGCCCGACAACGACAGCTCGCCCGCGAATTCGTAACGGTGCAGCGCGTCGTCGCGGATCTGGCGCGACGCGGCCAGGATGCCCAGCGCGATGGGCAGGTCGAACCGGCCCGACTCCTTGGGCAGGTCGGCTGGCGCCAGGTTGATCGTGATGCGGCGCGCGGGAATATCGAAGCCGGAATTTTGCAGCGCCGCCCGCACGCGGTCTTTCGCTTCGCGCACCTCGGTATCCGGCAACCCCACGATCGCGATGCCCGGCAGGCCGTTGGCCAGGTGGACCTCGACATTGACAGGCGGCGCTTCCATGCCGGCCAGGGCGCGGCTTCTGAGGACGGCGAGACTCATTGTTTGCTTCCCCATCAACACTGGAAAGGACCTATCGTAGAGCGCTCGCGCCGACATCTGTTGAGAGCGGACAGGCATGCGCACCCACCCGCTATGGCATACGCATACACCTCGGAAATCGTCGTCCATTCCCGCATATCCACCGCCTGTCACATAAAACTGACATTGCATTGTATTAACGCTACATTATCTATAAGGAAATAAACGTCACCATCAACCGCCCAGGAGTAACCGCCGATGCTATCGATCAAGCAGCTCAACAAGACCTATGCCAATGGCGTGAAAGCCATCAACGATGTCAGTCTCGAGATCCCGAACGGCATGTTCGGGTTGCTCGGGCCGAACGGCGCCGGCAAGTCTTCATTGATGCGCACCATCGCCACCTTGCAAGACCCCGATAGCGGCAGCATCCACTTCCACGGCCTCGACGTTCTGAACGACAAGGAAAGCCTGCGCCGCCAGCTCGGCTACCTGCCGCAGGACTTCGGCGTCTACCCGAAAGTCAGCGCTGAAAAGCTGCTCAACCACTTCGCCGTGCTGAAAGGCTTGAGCGCGAAGGGCGAGCGCAAGGAAATCGTGGAGGCCCTGCTGCACCAGACCAATCTGTGGGAAGCGAGGAAGCGTGGCCTGGGCACCTATTCGGGCGGCATGCGCCAGCGCTTCGGCATCGCCCAGGCGCTGCTCGGCGCGCCGCGCCTGGTGATCGTCGACGAGCCGACCGCCGGCCTCGATCCCGACGAGCGCAACCGCTTCCTGAACCTGCTGGCCAAGATCGGCGAGCAGGTGGTGGTGATCCTGTCGACCCACATCGTCGAGGACGTGACCGACCTGTGCCCGCGCATGGCAAAAACCCCACCATGTGATCATGGTGGGGTTTTTTGCTTTCTACCTCATATAACCCATGCTTCAAGGGTAATTTAATACTAAGTCTCTTTACCTACACCTTTGTATCTATACTGAGCCTTCCCTTGGTCTCATTATTGGATACGATGACCTCTATTTCCACTTCGCTGCGCTCTGGCCTGGCAAGATCTATAGCATTTGCAGCCCTGATGTTCTCCAGCGCCGCCATGGCGCAATCGCTACCTGCCAGCTGCGATATGGGAGAGCTGTCCACCATCCCGCTTGCATTCACCAACGACCTGCGTCCCCTGATGGAAGCCACCATCAACGGCAAGCCAGTTTCCGCCGTGGTGAATATCGGCTCCGCGCAAACCATCATCCTCAACAAGAAAACACTGGAGCGGCTCGACATCAAGGTACGGCACGTCACCAGCACCCAATTCCAGGAAAGCAGGAGTCTGACGACAAATTTCGTTCCCCAAAATAACATCACGCCAAGCGGCATGTTCATCGTCCGGGAAGGGCTGAATGTCTTCGTCGAACAATTGTCCGTTGGCCGGACCGAGCTGAAAGACAGCTGGTTCCTCGTCGAAGACTTCATGGACGACACTTTCGGCGCACGAGTCGGCGCAGGCAATCTGCTGCAAACAGATCTCGAGGTGTCGCTGGACAGCGGCTATCTCAAGTATTTCAAGCCAGACGGCTGTTTCAGGGAACACCTGGCGTATTGGGATCCTGAAGCCGTTGCAGTGCCAATCAATGTTGACCTGTACAAACGCGATCCGCGACCGATCTTCAAGGTACTCATCAATGGCAAGGAGGTGTGGGCGTTGTTATCGACAGCGACACCGCACTCCTATTTCCCAGCCAGCGCCGCGGCGCGGCTGAATCTGGCGCCGACGACGGCTGGAGCCACGCGTGAGGAACCGCTGCCAGGACATGGTCGCGACAAGCCGGTCTGGAGCGTTCCAGTAGAGCAGATGTCGGTCGGCGGACTCGATGTCACGGACTTCAAGGTGCGCCTGATGGACCTGCCCCATTCGGGCGAGATATTGGTTCTTGGCACCGACTTCCTGCACCGCCACCGCGTGTATATCGCCATGAGCCAAAGGCTGGTCTATTTCTCGACAATCAAGAACCCGATCATGAAGCGCGGCTCAGTGGAAGTCATTCCGCGCCCCACCGAGTAAAGCGCCACCGACAACGTCCTCCGGACCACGTTTTCTGCATTCTGTCGGGCCGGTGTGCAGCTCGTCGCTTGCCCGACAGATGCCATCAGGCGCCATGAAAGAATGGGTTTTTTCCATAACAACCCACTCCTTCACGATCCCATGAACCTACCTTCGAGCCCCGGTCTCAAAACCACATTGTCCATTCTCTTTCTGTCGGGTTGCGTGTCGATGCCCACCGCAGTATCTGCCGCTCCCACGGCCAGCATCGATACGGTCGCGGGACGACAGATCGAATCGCTGACCATCAAGAACCCAGATGCCAACGCCCGTATCGTCTTCGAAAACGGATTGCGCGCGACGGTGAATGGATGGGACAAGGTGATCGATTCCCTGGCATCGGATGCATCGATCTACGCTTATAACCGCCCCGGCTATGGCAACAGCCAGGAAACCGACACGTCGCGCGACGGCGGCACGATTGTCGAGGAACTCAGGCAAGCACTGAAGCACAAAGGCATCGCGCCCCCATACATTCTGGTGGGCCACTCGCTGGGCGGCCTGTACATGCAGCTGTTCGCAAAACGCTACCCGAATGAAGTCAGTGGCCTTGTCCTCGTCGATCCATTATTGCCCGGTATCGTCAAGAAGTCGGAGGATTTCCCCTTCTGGACACGCGGCGCCAAGCGATTGTTCTTTTCGAGCACCGTCAACAAGGAGATCGACGCCATTCACCAGACCAGCGAACAAGTGCTTTCGCTTGCCGCGATCGACGACAAGCCGATCGTTATGCTCATCAATAAACCGAAAGGCGCCACCGCGGTCGGTGTCGACTTTGGCGCATTCCACCAAGACCAGAAGACCAGGGACGCCGTGAGCGGGATGTATCCGAAGGCAAAACGGATCATCATCGATTCCGACCACCAGGTGCAACGCCAGAATCCAGCCGAGGTCGTGGACGCGATCAAGACGATCATCGCGAAGCAGACTAAGGCAGATTAATGGTCAGGAGAGTCCTACAGCGCTCCGACTAGTTCTCCTATACAGACACTCACCCATGGGGCGCATGATCGGATTTCTTGTTCAGCAAAGCGGAGGATCGCGATGAAGTCGAAAGAGAAGGTCAAGGGCGGGGACAACCGCGCACGTGGTAGCGCAAAACCGAAGACATTGATGGTTGCCGAGGGCAGCCTGCAGTCGAGGGCGCCTGGCTATGTCATGCCGGGTGGGCTCGACACGCCTTTCCCGAAAGGTAATACCGGATCCATGCAATCCGCATCGACCGGACGCGGCCAGCGCGCCGGCGCCGGTTCGCAGACCGGCGGATGGAGCGCGCGTCAGCAGGCGCAGCGCATGCAGGCGCGCGGCGAGCAGGACCGGCTCGGCGAGTCGCGCCAATCCGGCAACGGCATGGGGCAGTACCAGCAAGGATCGCAGGAGTCGCCGTCCGAGGCAGGCAGCAAGCGCAAGCAGTAAACATCCAGGACGCCGACCATCTACCCGGGCATGCCCGGGTTTTTTATTGCCGCTCTCGAGACCACGGTGCGGCAGGCCACTGCCAGCCAATGGGAATCTGGTGCACAATGCCTCTTACGACATTGTCATTTCACCCATAGGAGCAGCATGAACGAACAGGTCGCACGCAACGTCGTGCTGGTGCGCGCCATCGAATATGCCGACGTCGGCCATACGGTCCTGAGCGACGACGACCGCAAATACGCGACGCGCAGCGCGCGCGAACTGGCCGCCTGGCAGGCAGCCGACAAGCACGTGGCGGCGAACCAGGAGCACTTCCTGCAGCAGCGCGCCGAACAGATACTCAAGCGTCTCGGCGAACGCACGCCGGCCTTCGGCGCCTTCCACCGGCGCGCACCCGGCATGGGCGGCATCTGGCTCGCGCTGCCCTTCCTCGCCTTCATCGTCGGCGCGGCGCTCGACCGCATCGCCAACCCGCACCGCGTCGACCTGCTGTCGGCGCCGCTGCTGGCCATCGTCGCCTGGAACCTGCTCGTCTATCTCGGCCTGCTGGTGTGGGCCATCGTGCCCGCCGCACGCCGGCGCAAGAGCGGCACGCCGCTGCTGCGCCGCCTGAGCGTCGGCAAGGCGGTCGCGCCGCGCAAGCTGCCCACCGCGCTGGCCGAAGGCGTGGCCCATTACCTGGCCGATTGGGCCGTGCTGAGCGAACCGCTCACGCGCGCGCGCCTCGCCCGCACTTTCCACCTGGCGGCGGCCGGCTTCGCGCTCGGCGCCGTGGTGTCGCTGTATGCGCGCGGCCTGCTCACCGAATACGTCACCGGCTGGGAAAGCACCTTCCTCGACGCCCAGCAGGTGCACACCCTGCTGTCATGGCTGTTCACGCCGGCGCTGGCCGTATTCCCTTTCTTGCAGGGCTTTTCGCCCGCCGAGATCGAACAGCTGCGTTTCGGCGGTGCTGCCGGCCTGCCGGTCGGCGAGCGTTGGGTCCACCTGTACGGCGCGACCTTGCTGCTGCTGGTGATCCTGCCGCGCCTGGTGCTGGCCCTGGTCGCCGGCCTGCGCGCGCGTCACCTGAAGCGCAACTTCCCGCTCGATCTCGACCAGCCGTATTACCGCAAACTGGCCGACAGCATCGGCGCCGGCACGCCGGCCGTGCTGCGCGTGATCCCCTACAGCTACACGCTCGACGAGCCGCGCGACCGCGGCCTGTGGGCAATCACCGCCGCGGCCCTGGGCGGGCAGGCGAGGGTGCAACTGCTGCCGTCGATCGGCTATGGCGTCGAATTGAAAGATGCCCTGCGCGAGACGACCTTGAACGAGGCCGGCATCACCGTGACCACGGTGCTGTTCAGCCTTGCCGCCACGCCCGAGAAGGAAAACCACGGCGCGCTGCTCGACTACCTGGTCAAGCGGGTGCCGCGCGGCGTGGCCGTGCTGCTCGACGAATCGCCGCTGCTCGAGCGTATCGGCGAGCAGGTGGGCAGCGAGCGCGTCGCCGAACGCCATGCCTTGTGGCGCCAGTTCTGCAGCTTCCACGGCACGTCTGCCCATGTCGTCAACCTGCTCCAGCCCGACAAGCACCCGCTTGAATTGGGCGCGGGCCTGGCCCTGGCGGAGCTGCGATGATCACGCCCGCAAAAATCCAGTTCGCGCTGGTCTCGCATACCAATAACGGCAAGACCACGCTGGCGCGCACCCTGGTCGGGATGGACGTCGGCGAGATCCGCGACGCCGCCCACGTGACCCAGATCTCGGAAGGCTATCCGCTGCTCGCCACCGAAGAAGGCGACGCGCTGGTACTGTGGGACACGCCCGGCTTCGGCGACTCGGTGCGCCTGCACAAGCGGCTCGCGATGGCCGGCAATCCGATCGGCTGGTTCCTGCGCGAGGTGTTCGACCGCTACCGCGACCGCCCGTTCTGGCTCAGCCAGCAGGCGCTGCGCGCGGCGCGCGAAGAAGCGGACGTCGTGCTGTACCTGGTGAATTCGTCCGAATCGCCGCAGGACGCGGGCTATCTGCCATCCGAGATGAAGATCCTCGAGTGGCTCGGCAAGCCGGTGGTCGTGCTGCTCAACCAGGTCGGCCCACCACGCCCGGCGCACGAGGAACAGGCGGAGCCCAAGCGCTGGAAGCAGCACCTCGCGCAGTATTCGGTGGTGAAAGACGTGCTGCCGCTGGATGCCTTCGCCCGTTGCTGGGTGCACGAACACGTGTTCTACGAATCGGTGGCGGGACTGATCGACGAAGCCAAGCGTCCCGCCTATGCGCGCCTGCTGGCCGCATGGGCCGAGCGCAATCGCGTGCGTTATGCGAGCGCGCTGAACATGAGCGCCGAGCAGATCGCGTCGGCGGCGCGCGACAGCGAGCCGCTGGGCGAAGAGCGCACCGGCATGCTGCGCACTGCCTTGAAGGCGGTCGGTATCGGCAAGGACGAGCAGCGCCGCCAGGACCTCGCGATGGCGGCGCTGGTGCAGCGCCTGAACGACGGCATCAACCATGCGACCGCGCGCATGCTGTCGCTATACCGTATCGATCCCGGCCAGGCAGTGAACGTGAATGCGCGCGTACGCGAGAACTTCGCGGTGCGCGCGCCGGTGGACAAGGCGCAGGCGGGCCTTCTCGGCGCGGTGGTGTCGGGCGCGGCCACCGGCCTGTCGGCGGACGCGATGGCGGGCGGCCTGACCCTCGGCGCCGGCGCGCTGCTCGGAGCGATCGCCGGCGGCATCACGGCGGCTGGCGCCGCCTGGGGCTTCAACCAGGGCACGGACCGCAACCAGGCTAACGTCAAATTCGCCAGTCCCTTCCTGCACACGCTGCTGGCCAGTGCCATCCTGCGCTACCTGGCGGTGGCGCACTTCGGCCGTGGGCGGGGCAATTATGTGGAGAGCGAGGCGCCGCCGTTCTGGCAGGCCGAGGCCGAACAGGCCTTGACCGCCGCTGGTGTCAACGGGGAGCGCCTGTGGCAGTCGGTGCGCGAAGCGCCGGACCTGGGCGCCGCCACGCGGCTGGTCGAGGCGGTGCTGGTGCCGGCGGTGACGGCGACGCTCGGGCGCCTGTATCCCGACGTCGCGCTGCCGGGCGCGCCAGTGCAGGCAACGCCGGCAGCGCCGACCTTGGACAAGGATGCGCTTACTGGAACTGGTACTGCGCGCTGACGCCCATGATCCAGTTGCGGCCAGGCGCGGCTTCGTAGTAGCGGCGGTTGGTGTCGCCCACGATGACGGAACCGACGTAGTCGCGGTCGAACAGGTTGTTCAGGCGCGCGAACTGGCGCAGCTTCCAGCCGCCCAGTTGCTGGCTCGCCTGCACGCGCGCGTTGACGATCGCGTAGCCGGGCGCCGGCGTGGCGCTGTTGGTGTCCTCGGCATACACTTTGCTGTTGGCGACCGTCTCTAGCGCCGCGCCATAGCGGCCGGCCGCTTCCTTCCAGCCGAATTCACCGTAGAAGCTGGTCTTCGGCAGGCCGGGCAGGCGGCAGCCTTTCGGCACCGCGCCGAAGGCCTCGTCATACACCGCGTGCAGCATGCTCAGGGCCAGGCGCGCATTCCAGCTGGCGCCGAGTTCCGCGTCCAACGACAGTTCGCCACCCTGGCGCAGGGTGGCGCTGGCGTTGCGGTAGCTGGTGCGTCCGCCGGATGAGGCGTCGACCACCAGTTCGTCCTTCGTCTTGACCTGGAACACCGCGGCGTTGACGCGCACGCCGCTCGCCACCATCGCTTTCACGCCGGCCTCGAGGTGTGTGCCGATCGCCGGATCGAGCGCGAAATTGAAGCCGCCGCCGGTGCCCGAATAGAACGATTCGTTCATGGTCGGTGTCTCGAAGCCGCGCGCCGCGCTGGCGTACACGTTCAGGCTCGGCGACACTTTATACAGCACGCCAACCAGCGGCGTGGTGTGGCGGAAGTCGGCGCCGCCGCTGTCGTCGCCGTTGGAGAGGAATCGGTCTTCGACGTCGAAGTCCACGCGGCTGTGGCGCACGCCGCCGCTCAACACCCAGCGCTCGCGTTCCCACTCCAGCTGGACATAGGGATCGACGCTGCTCACTTCATTCTGTTCGTCGCGCCGCAGGTTGCCCTTGACGCCGAAGGTGTTGCCGACGAAGTTCTCGAAGCCCTGGCGCGCATCCTTCGAGCGCGCCAGTTCGAGGCCGGCCGTGGCGCGCATGGTGCCGCCCGCGACCTGGCGCACCGCGCGCCAGTTGGCGTCGACGCCGTAGAAATCGCGGTCGAAGTCGATCACGCCGCCCGAGTGGCTGGTCGGCGCCTGGAAGCCGCGCGAGAACGACTGGTACTGGATGACGCGGCGGTTGCCGCCATAGGCCGTCACCTGCAGGCGGTCGTCGCCGAAGCGCTGTTCATACGTGGCGCCGAACTGCTGGTGGTCGATGCTCTTGCGGGTGTCGTAGCGCTCGGCCAGCGTGCGCTGGGGCGTCTGCGTGTCGGTGGTGTCGATCTCGCCAGCGCGCGGGTCGCGCTGGTAGGTGGCCCAGGTCACGCCGAGCGGATCTTGCGTATCGTCCTGGCGCAGGCCACTCGCGGTGAGCACCAGGCGGCTGGTCGACGACGGTTCGACGACCAGCTTGGCGTAGGCCTGCTTGCGCGTCGCGGCGCTGTGGTCGCGGTAGCCATCGGTCTCGAAGCGCGAGGCGTCGAGCAGGTAGCCGATACCGCCGCTGCGGCCCGAGGCATTGGTGTCGAACTTGCGCTGGCCGTAGCTGCCGCCGGTGAAGCTGGCTTCGACCGTGGGCGTGTCGGTCGGCTCGCGCGTGAACAGCTGGACCACGCCGCCGGAGTGGTTGCCATACAGGGCGGACATGGGGCCGCGCAAGACTTCGATGCGTTCGGCGAGGTCGAGGTTGAAGGTCGCGGCCTGGCCCTGGCCATCCGGCATGGTGGCCGGGATGCCATCGGCCACCAGGCGCACGCCGCGCACGCCGAAGGCGGAGCGGGTGCCGAAGCCGCGCGAGGAAATCTGCAGGTCTTGTGCGTAGTTCTCGCGATTGCGCACCACGATGCCTGGCACGGCGACCAGGGCCTCCGAGGCGTTGACGCGCAACTGGGTGTCGCCGATCTGCGCCGCATCGACAACGTCGATCGCGGCGGGCAGGTCGAAACTCGTGTGTTCGGCGCGGGTGCCGCTGACCACGACCACGTTCATCGGGTCGCGGATGTCCTCGGCAAGGGCAGCGAAGGGCCAGCAGGCGCAGACGGCGGCGATCGTCGTACGGCGCAAGACGGTGTGGTTCATTCTTTCTCCAAAGATTGCGTAGCAAGCGCGCTGATAGGAAGCCTTGCTAATCAGCCAATGAATATACCTTGCAATAGAGAATTACGCGCGCACAGGATCAGTCGGGGCAAGCGGCACATTGATGCGGCCGTGTTTCGATAAGGCCTTGCGCACTCCTGTCGAGGTTTGCTATAGTGCGCCTCCGCTTCGGCACCGACCGAAATTGTTAGCGTATTCAAGTGGTTACGAAGGCAAGGTCGGCAGAGAAATCTGAGACGAAGCGAAATGAGGGGTTGACGAAAAACGAAAAACACTTCCGGCGGCGCGCCGCCATCCGCTGCGGCGCGCGCGGCGCGTGCTGCTGGCCGAGGACAATCCGGTCAACGTCGAAGTGGCGCGGGCGATGCTCGAAAGCCTGGGCCTGGAAACCCATTGCGCCAGTAATGGCCAGGAAGCGCTGCATGCGGTGCACGAGGGCGGCTGGGACGCGGTGCTGATGGATTGCCAGATGCCGGTGATGGACGGCTTCGCCGCCACCGGAGAAATACGGCGCCACGAGCGCGAAGCGGGCCGCGCGCGCACCCTGCCGGTGATCGCGATCACGGCCAACGCGCTGCAGGGCGACCGCGAAGCCTGCCTGGCGGCCGGCATGGACGACTACCTGTCGAAGCCCTTCACCCAGCAGCAGCTGGCGAACGTGATCGGACGCTGGGTGGCGTTGCCGGTGCTGGCCGAGCGCCACCATGACGACGTGCCGGAAGCCGCGCCGGCCATGGCGCCGCCCCGGGCGGCCACCATCGCGCCGACACCCGCGCCTGCCCCGCCCCAGGACGATCCGGTCGACCGCGCCGCCCTGCGCAAGATCCGCGCACTGAGCCGCGACGCCGGCGACGTGCTGGTACAGAAAGTCGTCAACGCCTATGTCGGCGACACCCCGCGCCATCTGCAGGCGCTGCGCCAGGCCGTGGATGGGCGCGATGCCGACCAGCTGCGCCGCATCGCCCACAGCCTCAAGTCGGCCAGCGCCAATATCGGCGCGGCGCGCCTGGCCGTGCTGTGCCGCGATCTCGAACAACTCGGCCGCGCCGGCAGCATCGACGGCGCCGCATCCCTGCTGGCCGACATGGAGCGCGAATACCAGTCGGTGCGCCAGTCGCTCCACGCCCTGCTCGAAAAGGAATCCTGACATGCCAGCTTCTCCTTCCACTCCGCGCGGGACGGTGCTCGTCGCCGACGACGATCCCGTCATGCGCCTCCTGATGCTCGAGATGCTGGCCCAGGTCGGCCTGAAAGGCATCGAGGCCGGCGACGGCCAGGAAGCGGCCGACCTGGCGCATGCACGCGTGCCCGACCTGGTCCTGCTCGACGTCGACATGCCGCGCATGGACGGCTTTGCCGCCTGCCGGGCGATCCGCGCCGCGGAACGGGACGGCGCCTGCGTGCCGATCGTCATGGTCACCGGCAGCGACGATGTCGAGGCCGTGACCCAGGCCTACGAGGCCGGCGCCACCGACTTCGTCTCGAAGCCGATCAACTGGCCGATCCTCGGCCACCGCGTGCTGTACGTGCTGCGCGCCAGCGACGCCATTGCCCGCCTGCGCATCGCCGACGCCCAGAACCGCGCGGTGCTCGAAGCGATCCCCGACACCTTCTTTCGCCTCGATGCGGACGGCTTCTATCTCGACTATGAGCCCGGGCATACGCGCGTGCGGCAGGAGCGTCCCGGACAGCTATGCCCCGGACGGCCGGGCGGCGCGCTGGCGGACGGCGCGCGCTACATCGGCAAGCACCTGGGCGACACCCTGCCGCCCGAGATCGCGGCGCGCATGCTGGAACAGATGAAGACCGTGCTCGCCACCCAGCAGGTGCGCTCGGTCGAGTACGAGCTGATCGAGTGCGGCGAGGTCCTGCACTTCGAGGCGCGGCTGGTCGCCACCAGCCCGTCCGAGGTGCTCGGCCTGGTGCGCGACATCAGCGAGCGCAAGCGCGCCGAAGAGCAGATCCGGCGCCTGGCCTATTGCGACGGCCTCACCGGCATCCCGAACCGCCAGGCCTTCCTGGAGACGCTCGAACGCGAGCTGCAGCGGGCCAAGGTCGGCAACAAGAAGTTCGCGGTGCTGTTCATGGACCTGGATGCCTTCAAGCGCATCAACGATACGCTCGGCCACAATGCCGGCGACCAGCTGCTCAAGATGGTGTCGGAGCGCCTGCGCGAGACTACCCGGCCCAGCGACCTGGTGTCGCGCGGCGACGGTGTCGACCAGCGCGCCAACAATGCCGCCAACCTGGCGCGCCTGGGCGGCGACGAATTCACCATCCTGATCCCCGACCTCGAGCGGGTCGAGCATGCGCTGAACGTCGCAACCCGGGTCAAGGAAGCGATGCGGCGCCCCTTCGTCATCGAGGGCAACGAGATTTTCGTCACCGCCAGCATCGGCATCTCGCTATTCCCCGAGGACGGCGACGACTGCGGCTCGCTGCTCAAATTCGCCGACACCGCCATGTACCACGCCAAGAACTGCGGCAAGAACAACGCCAAGCTGTACAGCTCTTCGCTGACCATGCAGATCATGAGCCACGTGAAGCTCGAGGTGGGCTTGCGGCGCGCGCTGCAGAACGACGAGCTGTACCTGGTCTACCAGCCGCAGCGCGACGTCGCCACCACCGAGATCGTGGGCGTCGAGGCGCTGGTGCGCTGGCGCCATCCCGAGCGCGGGCTGGTGCCGCCGACCGAATTCATCCCGCTGGCCGAGGAGACCGGACTGATCGTGCCGATCGGCGAATGGGTGCTGCGCACCGCCTGCCGCCAGGCGCGCGCCTGGCAGCGCCTGACGCGGCGCCTGCTGCGCATCGCGGTCAACCTGTCGGCCAAGCAGTTCAAGGACGAGAACCTGTCGCAGATCGTGCTGTCGGCCCTGAACGACACCGGGCTCGAGCCGCGCCTGCTGGAACTGGAGCTGACCGAAGGCACGCTGATGGACGATGCGCGCGCCACCATGGTGACCCTGGAACAGCTGCGCGGGATCGGCGTGCACCTGTCGATCGACGACTTCGGCACCGGCTACTCGTCGATGAATTATCTAAAACGCTTCGACGTGCGGGCGCTGAAGATCGACCGCAGCTTCATCGCCGGCCTGCCGCAGGATTCCGAGAACGCCGCCATCACGCGCGCCATCATCGCCATGGCCCACGGCCTGAAGATGGTGGTGGTGGCCGAGGGCGTCGAAACCAACGAGCAGTTGCAGCTGCTCGAGGAACTGGGATGCGACATGGTGCAAGGCTACTACCTGGGTCATCCCTCGAACGCCGAGCAGATCACCGGGATGCTGCAGCATGCGCAGCAGGCCCTGCCTGCCAAATAGGGCCCGCGGCGTCCACCACGTCGTACCCGCGCAGGCGGGTACCCAAGTGCAGCAGGCCTGCGGCCCAAAAATTGACCTTCGATGACCGCTGGGGCGCGCAGAAGCATGAACATGCTGTGACTTCACTTGGATTCCCGCCTGCGCGGGAACGACGCGCAACCGCAAACGAAAGAAGTTAGCTTGCGTCCATGCTTACGGCACGAAGCGCAGCGTATGCGCGGTCGGCCCCGGCAACAAAGGCGCCGGCTTGCCCTCGACCCAGGCCGCGTGGTCCAGCAGGAAGAACGGCGACAGCGGATGCCCGCTCTGCCCGCCCGGCATATTGTACAAACCTTCTTCCTCGCGCCCCGGCGACACCGTCAGCCGTTCCGACTGGCCGAAGTTCGGCCCCGCCACGCGCGGCATGTGGGCGTCGCCCGCCAGCGGCTGGCGCGGCACGGCCAGCCAGGGACGCAGCGCGGGCACCGCCATGCTGATCGGGTGCGCGATGTCGGCCGTGTTGCGCTGGCCCCAGGTGGCCTCGGCCAGCGGGATGCCCGCATCGTCCAGCGCCGCAATGGCGCGGTCGACCGCCGCCAGCTGCAATTCCCGCCAGGACGCGTGGCCGGCCGGCAGCCAGCCCGCCGGCTGTTCGTCGAGCAGGCGCGCCGCCACCGCCGGCCAGCGCGTGCTGGCCGCGGCCACGCTGGCCCTGGGATCGACCTCCTTCAGGGCCGCGTTGACGCGGCCGTACAGCAGGTCGTGCACGGCCCACATGAAGTCGCGCGCCAGGCGGTAGCCGCTCGATTCCACGCTGGCGCGGCCGCTCCAGCTGGTTTCCAGCAGGCGCCGGAACTCGGCGCGCTGCGGATGGCCGTCGAGCGCGGACGCATCGAGCGCGGCCAGCGCGCGCTGGCGCCACTGGCCGACCAGGATCGCGCGGTCGTCGAGCGCGGCGTCGAAGGCGCGCCGCACGTCGACCTTGCCCTCCATCGCCAATAAACCTTCGTGCAGCTGGCGGTTGCGCATGCCCAGGTCGTAGCCGCCGTCGCCCAGCAGCGCGTGGCCGGCGCCCATCAGCTGGCGGCTGTTGGCGGTCGTGATCTGGCCCTCGCCCGGATTGACGATGCGCGGGTGCTCGGCATATGGCAGCACGCTGCTCCAGGTCGACGCGTCGCCCGTGTGGCGCGGCAGCAGGCCGGCGATGGTCCAGCCGATATTGCCGTGCACGTCACCGGCGACGAAATTCTGGGCCGGAATGCCGTCGCTGGCGGCCGCCGCCAGCGCCTCGTCGACGTTCGCGACCGATTCGAGCTTGAGGTGGTTCATGTTCAGCGCCGCCGGGTCGTGGGCGATCCAGCGCAGCGCATAGCTGCGGCCGGCCACCGTGCGGATCGGTCCGAGCGAGGTCTCGCGCACGACCAGCGGCTCGGCCTCGGCGCCCTTCACGGCGATCGATTCGGTATGGCTGATTGGCGTCTCCCAGCCGCCCGGCAGGCCCACCTGGCCGGGACGCGCCGGGTCGAGACGCAGTTCGACCAGGTCGAGCGAATCGGCATAGCTGTTGGTGAAGGCCCAGGCCACCTGGCCATTGCTGCCGACGATGACCGACGGCGGCGCGCCGGGCAGGCTGACGCCCACCAGGCGGCGCTGGCCGCCGGGCGCACCCGGATCGGGGAAGCGCAGCGCGAGGCGGTACCAGATATTCGGCAGGCGCAGGCCCAGGTGCATGTCGTCGGCCACGATGGCGGCGCCAGTGCTGCTGCGGCTGCCGGCCAGCGCATAATTGTTGCTGCCGACCGAGTCGGTGACGTCCAGGCCGGCCAGCCGGACCGGCGCGCCGGCGTCCAGGGCGGCCGCGCCCCACCAGGCCGGGGCCCGCGCCGGCAGCGGGCCGGGCGCCGGCGCCTTGGCGCCATCGAGGGTGGTGTCGAAGGCGGTGGCCTCGGGCAGCAGGAAGGCCAGTTGCGCCGGGTCGCTGTGCTCGCGCAGCCAGCCGCGCGCCAGTTCGCGCGCCTGTTGGCCGCCCTGCAGGTCGATGTACATGGCCCACACTACCAGCAGCGAATCGGCCGCCGACCAGGGCCGCGGGGCGGCGCCGGTCAGCGCATACTCGAAGGGCCGCGCGCCGAGCGCGTCGAGGCCGGCGTTGACGCCCTGGGCGTAGCGTTCCAGCAGCGCACGCTCGGCGGCCGGCAGGCGCGCCAAGGTCTCCCCGGCGCGGGCCCGGAAGCGATGCAGGCGGTGGCCGCGGTCGGTCGGCAAGGCCTTGGGGCCGAACAGCTCGGCCAGCTCGCCGGCCGCCGTGCGGCGCAGCAAATCCATCTGGAAGAAGCGCTCCTGGCCGTGGACGAAGCCGGTCGCATAGGCCACGTCCTGCCGGCTGGCGCCGCTGATCAGGGGCACGCCGCCGGCATCGCGCTCGACCGTCACCGGGCCCGCCAGGCCGGCCACCCGGCGCTCGCCGTCGAGCTGGGCCAGGCTGGCGCGCAGGAACAGCCAGGCCGCCAGCACGGCCAGCAGTACGAGCGCCAGCAGTGCGCCGGTCCCGCGCAGGGTCCAGGTCTTCCATCGGGATTTGCCCACGGTCTTGCCCATCCAGTGTCTCCTTATTAGGGGGCGTATTCTGCCAGAAAATTGCCAAAAAAACCCTAAAGGCGACAGGGTCGTCCCGCGAAATCTGGCGTGTGCGTTTGATATCGCACACGGCAGGGCTGGCGCTGGTGCTATGCTGGAGTTACGCTGCTCCAGCAGCAAAAGGAGTCATCATGCAAGATACCGTCAATCGGGCAAGAATGCCTGTCATCGTGCGCGTGTCCGCCGCTATCGGGCTGGCCGTGCTGGCCGCTGCCTGTTCCACGCCGCAAGAAAAATCCGCGCGCGCCCAGGCCGAGATGTCACAGCTCATGAATATCTATGGGCCGGCGTGCAGCCAGCTCGGCTATAGCGCGAACACCGATCCGTGGCGCGAGTGCGTGCTGCACCTGGGTACCCGCGAGGAATTGCAGCGCATGGGCAATGGCGCCGGCATGTATGGGGGTTGGGGTCCACGCTACCGCGGTGGCGGCTACTGGGGCCCGTACTGGTAATCCGTCTCAGGCGCTACGCCGGTCGAGCATGGCGCGCGCGATCGTGCCGGCATCGACGTATTCCAGTTCGCCACCCACCGGCACCCCGCGCGCCAGGCGGCTGACCTTCAGGCCGCGCGCCTTGAGCATCTCGCTGATGTAGTGGGCGGTCGCTTCGCCCTCATTGGTGAAATTGGTTGCGAGCACGACTTCGCCGACGACGCCATCGGTGGCGCGGTTGACGAGCTTGTCCAGGGCCAGGTCGCGCGGGCCGATGCCGTCCAGCGGCGACAGGCGGCCCATCAGCACGAAATAGAGGCCGCGCCAGGTGAGCGTCTGCTCGATCATGATCTGGTCGGCCGGGGTTTCGACCACGCACAGCAGGCTGTGGTCGCGCTCCGGGTCGGCGCACAGCTCGCAGATCTCGATGTCCGAAAAGGTATTGCATTTGGCGCAGTGGTGCACCGTGTCGACGGCTTGATAGAGCGCGCGCGACAGTTGCGCGGCGCCTTCGCGGTCATGCTGCAGCAGGTGGAAAGCCATGCGCTGGGCCGACTTGGGGCCCACGCCCGGCAGGCGGCGCAGCGATTCGATGAGAAATTCGAGCGAGGTCGACATGTGGGATGTCTTGCCAGCGTATGCCGGCAAGACCTTTATTCAATGGCTTAGAAAGGCATCTTGAAGCCGGGCGGCAGGCCTGGCATGCCGGCGGTCAGGCCACTCATCTTTTCGGCGGCGGTGGCTTCGGCCTTGCGCACGGCGTCGTTGAACGCGGCCGCGACCAGGTCTTCCAGCATGTCGCGGTCGTCGCCCAGCAGCGATGGATCGATGGTGACGCGCTTGACGTCGTTCTTGCAGGTCATGACGACCTTCACCAGGCCGGCGCCCGACTGGCCTTCGACTTCGATCTGAGCCAGCTGCTCCTGCGCCTTCTTCATATTGTCCTGCATGGCTTGCGCCTGTTTCATCAAGCCTGCGAGCTGGTTTTTCATCATGGTGGTGTTCTCCAAAAGTCGGATGGGTTGTTATTCACGCGGCCTGGTCAGGCGACCTTGACCGAGCCGGGCACGACGAACGCGTCGAAGCGTCGCTCGAGTTCCTGCACGAAGGGATCGGCGGCGACGATGGATTCGGCCAGTCGCTGGCGTTCTTCGCGCGCCGCTTTCTGTTCGGCCCCGGCGGTGTACCACACCGGGCCGATCTCGGACTCCACGCTCACGCGGAAGTCGGGGAAGTGTTCTTGCAGCGCGGCCGCCAGTTTCTCGCTATTGCCGCTGGCGCGCAGCGTGTCGACCGGCACCCGCAATTTGAAGGTGACGGCGCGCTCGTGCACGACGCAGGCGACCAGCTCGGTCTGCAGCGCCAACTGCTGGGCCACGCCACGCAGCGGCAGGCTGCCGGCCAGTTGCGGCCAGTTGCCATCCCAATCGATCTGCGGCACCGGCGTGACGACATAGGCATGCGGCGGCGCGGCCGGCGCGCGCACCTGGGGCGCGGGCGCGACCACGGCCGGCGCCTCGGCGGCGACGGCGGTATCGTCCGAGAATTCGGTGACCCAGGACGGCACATCGTCTTCCATCTGCTGCTGCGGCTGCTGGCGGGCCTGCATTGCCGGTTGCGGCTGGGCCACGGCCTGCGCCTGGCCGCCATCCCATGGCGGTGGCGCGGCTACGGCCCGGGCCTGTGGCGCGGACGGCATGGCGGCCGCCGGACCGGGGGCCGACGGCGCCGAAGGCGGCACAGGCACGGGCGCCGGCGCGCTGGCAGCCGCCGCGGGCAGTTCGGCGCCTGGCCGCTTGGGCGGGGTGCGAATGCCCGTGCTTCATCTGCTGCGTTGCTTCGAATCGTTTTGTTCGTCAACAGCAGAGAAGAGAGAGTATGAAGTGTTTCGCTATCTTCGTCAACCCCTCTTTTTCTTTCGCTTTTCGCTGTCTTGGAGACTGCGTCTGCGTTGGAAGAACGAGACTATAACAAAACGATGACACATCCTGCAAGCCCTTCCTTATGCCTCTTGCATCAGCAACGATAGCCAGCCACTATCAAACTCTTCAATTTAATTCTCTTTGAACTATCAGCGAGAATGATTATCATTTGTCTCTACAGTCATCAAACGAAGTGAAGAGGTAAGGTCATGGTCATCGCAGCGAAGAAAGCTAGCCAGGTCATCACCCACATGGCGATCGCATTCACGATCGCCTACGCCATGACCGGCTCGGTTGTGTTCAGCGGCCTGGCCATCATCATCGAACCAGTGATCAACGTCCTCCTCCTTCCTTTCCATGAGAAAGCCTGGGCTGTCGTTCGTGCACGAGCGAGTTCCGAGCGCGAGCGCTACATGAGGATTGCCGGCGAAAAGCTCAGCCAGACGCTGATGCACATGGGCGTGGCCTTCGCCGTCATCTACGGCGCGACCGGCTCGCTCGCCTTCGGTGGCCTGGCCGCCATCCTGGAGCCTGTGTGTAATGTGCTGCTGCTCCCGATCCATGACCGGTTCTGGGACAAGCTCGCACTGCGCATCAATAATGGAATGCACGCCGCCTGAACCGATCACGCCAGTCGCCCTAGCCCGCCAGGTTCAAGCCGGCGGCGGCTCGGATGCGCCGTCTTTGAGCTGGCGGAACAAATGCCAAGCCATCGCCCCCAGTGCCAGGACGCCTCCAACCAGTAGCGCCCACAGCCAGCCGCGTTTGCTTCCTGGCGCGCTACCGGCGATGTCATCCGCGGATTTTCCGGACGACTGCTGTCGTATCAAGTCGCCCGGCCTGGCCGCATCGAGCGCCGCCAGCTCACGGGCACTGAAACCTGGCGCGACTTGGGGTAGGTCGACGTACGCCGCGCTCGCGCCGGTGCGACCGAAGGCGAGACTGTAAGGGGGCTTCCCGCTAGCGACGAACACCATGCTTGAGGGTGTCCAGCCCAAGCGCAAGCCAGGCAGCTCGGCGACATCGACCTGGGGTCGCATGACCCATTGGGAAGCGTGCGTCGCGGGGATGTCCACGTCCCCCGAGGCCCGCCGGCGCCCGTCTTGGATCATCTGATAGAAGGTCACACTCAACACGGACTGCAACTGCAGCTGCACCGCGGTCCGACTTCCCGCCTCTCTCCTGCGGACGGCCTGGTACTGGCCAAGCTGCACCGGCATGACGATGTTCTGGCCCTTGAATACCAGTCCCAGCGATCGCGTGGGAATCGCCACAGGCGCCGTGTAGACCAGGTCTCGCCCCTCGGTGCCCCGCACTCCTTGCAGGACAATGGTCTCGACATGACGCGCCTTCTGCTGCGCCACGACATACTCGACATGAATCGCGGAAAACAGGATTGGCTTGCCGTCGAGCCAGCGGATGCGGGCGTAGCGAAACGGTCGCGGTGCAAATTCGATGCGGTGTTTCTGCACGCTCGCGCCCTGGTCGTTGATCAGCCAACTCACCGCAGCCTCGGCCAACTCATCCCAGCTCTGCAGGTCGTCGCTGACGTCGAGTGCCACCCAGGCGTTGTAGTTCCCCACTCCCGGTGGCAGGGTCAGGGCGAGCCCGCCCACCGGCGCCGCCGCATCGACTTGCGCCCCGCGCGCCGCCGGCTGCAGGTCCAGGACCAGGCTCACCAGCGCATCACTGACTTCGCGCGTCGGCGCCGTCACCGAAATGACGGCGCCGTCGGTCCCGGTCCGGATCTGCAAGCTGTCGTGCACACGCTCGGCATCACGGGCGGGACCATGCACGGGAAAGACGGCGGCCGGCGTGCTCGGTCTGTTCACGACTGGCGGAGCAGCCAGGTCGACCAAGGCAAACGGCATCGACGCACCGGCGGCATCGAACACCCGCAGGTCGTTCAGTTCCGGCGAGCGCGCATGCAGGTAGACCTCGCGTGGCACCCGCAGCTGCACGACAGCTTGATTGGTCTCGACACCGAGAGGGAGAATGTGCGAATAGCCGGCCGGTGCATCATCCGGGCTGGCGACGGCAACCGAAGCAGGGAGGGCCAACAAAACAACGGCGATCGCGCGGCGGCAAGGAAATTCGCTCATGGTGTTCTCCAGTTCAGCTCTCAAGCGGAAACAGTTGACGGCGCGCCCTGCGCTCCTTTCGGATAAGGGGCGAGGTAGCCGACCAGCAGCAGCAACAGTCCAACACCAATGAAGGACACGACGCGCGCGATGCTGCCGCCGTTGGCCAGGTCGATCAGAAACAGCTTCACTACTACGAATACGAGCGCAAGCGCTCCACCCGACCAGGCGCGCCGCATCATCCTGCGTGCGGACACGCGCATGAGCACCAACGCACTCGCACTCCATACCAGGGAAAGCATCGCCTGCACGGCCTGCGACGCGGCAAGTGCGTCGATGCGGTAATCGATGCCGCCGTAATGGGCAGCGCTGCGCAACAGGATGAGATTGAACCAGACATAGGCCGCTATCGCGCCACCGATCTTCAGTCGATGCAGCAGCACTTCGTGCGCCACTGCCCCGCTGGCGAACTGGCGCAGCGCGCTCGCCCACAACATCAAGACAAAGCCGGTGGTCAGGTCGAGCGGGTTCAGTAGCGGCAGATAAGGCAGGGGGGCCATCGCACCGTCATGCCTCACATTCCAGAAGACGGCCAGCATCGCCATCAACATCGTGCCAGCGGGGATCACGACCGTGCGGTACCAATCGGCCAGCGGCGCACTTGGCCACTTGTTCGCCAGGCTGCGGCGCAACAGGCAGACGAGGGCCAGCATCATGATCCAGCTCGGTAAATAATTGCTCCAGGCGGCATCGCTAACCCAATCGGCTTGTGCTGCGAGAAGAGGGTCGGCCGGCCCGGCGAGCCAGCGATCGATCAGGATGGCGCCGGCCGGCCATATGGCCAGCCATGGCCCGGCGGTGCGCAGTGCATGCAGGAGTTTGAGCAGGTTCCTCCCGATCTCCAGGCCGCCGGCAGGCCAGCGCAGCATCGCATACTCGCCACCCGCCCACAGGATGGCCCAGGCGATCCAGCCCGCCGCTTCAGGCAGCGCATGCCTGGCATACAGCGACTGCAAGGAAGCTGCCGTGACCAAAGCCAGCATTCCCCAGCAGGCGCTCGCGAACCAGCGCAGCTGCGGCCAGGCCAGGCGCGGTCCGAGCCGTATGCCCGCCATCGCCGTGACCGTGACCGCCGCCGCATACAACGCGGTCCAGCGCGCATACTGGCTGCCCAAGCCTGCCGGCAGATAGTCAACCATCCTGCCCGCGGCAATGTTGATGACCGGGCCGAACCACCAAATGCCGGCCCACAGCAGAAGCACCGATGCGATCCCGGTTTTGGCGTGCGTGGAGTCGGACGGTTCGACATCGGCGCGCTGTAGCATGCGACTGGTTGCGAATGCCGCGGCGGCCAGCATGAAGACGCCCAATAGCGGCTGCTCTTCGCTTGGCTCGAGCATGTCGACGAACGACCATCCCGGCGCGCAGACGATGCCCACGGCGGCGGCGCCTGCGACCTGCGCCGCCAGGGCCAGCCCGCGCGCCATCGGCCACGCCATACGGACGCCGATCGCGTACAACAGCACGGCCGTGAACAAGGCGCCGACCACCAGCCAGTTCGCCAGGGCGCCGCCGGCAGTACGGACGATCGCTTCGCTCCAGCACGCGCCAAGCAGTGCGACGGCGGCCAGCAGCAAGCCCACGCTGGCAAGCTCCGGCAGGCAGTCTTCATCTCCTCCATGCTTGCGCAAATTGGCTGCGATGATGAAGGCACTGCCGCCGAGCAGCAGGAATCCCAGCCATAGATTGGCTGCGAGCGCAGTGTCCGCATCGAGCTTCGTCGTGGCAGCGATGAAGCTTACCCAGGCGCCCGCTTGCAAGAACAGCCCGAAAACCCAGGCAAGCCGGCGGTGGTTGCGCAGGCCGAACCACACGAAGCCGGCGCCCTCCACGGCCCACGCGGCCGAGGTCCAGCGCGCATCGAGCGCAAAGGGGATGGCAAGCGTGCCGAAGATGATACCGACCACGGCGAAGGTCTCGACCATCAACCTTACGCGCTCTTGCCCGCTGCGCCACAAGGCAATGCCGAGGGCCAGATAGAAGCCGCCGAGGCCCAGCGCGGTAAAGGCAAGACCGAATTCCATCTCCTTGACCAGGCCGACCTGGAATCCAAAGGCGAGCAGCGGCGTGCCCAGGACCAGCGTGATATCGACGGAATCGTTCTTGCGGGTCTTCTCCCGGGTCGCGAACACGAGTGGGATAGCAACGTAGCACAGGAAAAACAGGATCAGGAAGGCCTGGGCCGATGGGTAATGGTCCGGGGTGTAGCGTAGTCCACCCCAAGCAGCGCCGATGATGAAAGTGAATACGAAGCCCAGCAGATTGAGCGGATGCCATGAACGCATGAAGGCCAGTGCGAACACGCCGGCGTTGAGCAACGCGTAATAGGTGAAGAGTGCGATATGGTTGTCGCTTCCGCCGCTCGCCAGCAGCACGGGAGATGCGAAGCCGCCCGTGATGCCGAATGCCGCAAGCCAGGGCGCTTCTTGCAAGACCGCCAGCAGGCAGGTGAAAGCCGTGAGGAACACCAGCAGTGCGAACGCGAAACCGGAAGGTATCAGCGCGTAGAGTTGGTAGGCACTGAAGATCACCAGCATCAGGATGGCAATCGCGGTGCCCTGGATCGGAAGGGCGAGTTCCCTGCGCGTCAGGCGCAGGCGCCATCCCCAGGCCAGCAGTCCGAAGTCGGCCAGGACCACGGCGGCCAGGCGCAACTCGATTGGAATGGTGAAGGTCGTGGCGACATACTTGAGAAGGAAGCCGATGCCGATGAAAAGAATCACGAGACCAAGCTTGGCGACCAGGTTGCCGGTGAGGAGCCAAGTCTTTGCGGCGATGAGCCAGCGTGGCGGTGGTTCCAGGTAAGGATCCGGAACTGGTTCTTCCCGGACTGTGGATGCAGCTTCGGTGCTGACGGGGATGATCAGTTCGGGCACAGGCCTTGTCGTTTGGGATTGCAGTGGCGGGCTTGCAATGCTGTCGTCCTGTATTGGTTCAGGCAGATTCGCCTTGGCGATATGGGACTGTGGCGTCGCAACCGGCACTACACCGGTGCGTTGCTGCGTGGGCGCCATAGGAGATGGTGGCGTCGTGAACCGGTGCACCCGCTCGTTCAAGGCCTCGAGCCGTCTCTCCAGTTCGGCGATTCTGCTCGCTTTGCTCAATCCCACGAGCCAGGCAACGAGAAACGGATAACCCAGGATTGCCAGTACCGCGAAGCCGAGCTCATGCATGGTCGCCTCAACATGAATTGGTGTATTGGTGGGATCGGTACGGTCCACTTAGCCAGTCGATGCAGCGTGCTGGCTGTAGAAGAATATTAAAAGCCAGAAACAACTCAGGAGGGGAATCGGGCTTTTCGTTGCGCTTGGTCAAGGGACTAAGGGCATGGGGATTTGTGCGCGGAAAGCAAAAAACCCCACCATGATCACATGGTTGGGTTTTTCTTTATAACTAGCCTGACGATAACCTACTTTCAACCCCACCATGTGATCATGGTGGGGTTTTTTGCTTTCAAGCGCCAAAATCCTCTGTCATTTCGTACTGGAATGACACAACGCAATAACATTGCGTACAAAAAATCATGCTTTCCGTCCAGAATCAATCGTACACGGTAAGTAGTTTCCTATAATTCCTTGTTACCCATATATTTGTTCTTGTCGGAATGTTAATCCGACAGGTATTTCTTTTGCCTGACCATTTAAAAAGAATTCCATGCGATCACTATCCGCACTCAGCACCCGAGCCAAACTTGGCCTCGGTTTTGGTCTAGTTGGCATCCTGATCGTTGTGCTTGCGATCTTCGCCTGGCGCGAACTGGCCCATGTGAGCGATGAGCTTGCCACGCAAAATGCCGTCCGCACAACCAAGCTCGAGCGGCTGTACGAGCTGCGCGAATCGCTCGCGCAAACCGGTCTCGCAGCCCGTAATGCCTATATCTTCCCAAATGCCGCCGATGCCAGGCGAGAGCTCACCCTGCTCGACGAGCACAAGGCCCGCTATCTCGACAAGCTGCATGCGTTGACGCCGCTGTTCGCGGGAAATGCCGACTTCGCCACCATGCGCGATGGCCTGCTGCGCATGGCAGACGAACTGAACCGCCCACGTCGTTACCTTGATGCTGGTCAAATGAACGACTTCGGCACCTTCCTGGTCAATGAGTGCAGCCCCCTGCGTCGTCAGAACGTGATCGATATCGATCGTGTCATCACGAGTGTGCAGCAGGAGGTAGACGCCGGCACGCGCCAGGCCGAGGAATCGATCGCCGCCGCCCAGGCGACGATCGTCGCCGTCACGCTCGCCGCGGTCGGCCTGAGCGTATTGATCGGAGCCGCAATTACTGCCCACTTGCTGCGCCAGCTGGGCGGCGAGCCGGTGGAGGTCAACCGTATCGCTTCCGCCATCGCCTCCGGCGACCTGACCGTCGACGTGAGCGTACGCCATGATGACGAAGCAAGCGTCATGCATGCGATCCGCGAAATGCAGAACAGCCTGCAGAGCATTGTCGCGCAAGTGCGCGGCGGCACCGATATGATTGCGACAGCGTCGCGAGAGATTAGCGCCGGCAATGACGACCTGTCCGCACGCACCGAGCAGCAGGCCAATTCGCTCGGCCGCACCGCGAATTCGATGAAGGAGCTGACCGCCGTCGTCGAACAGAACACCCTGCATGCGCGTCATGCCAACACGCTCGCAGCCTCGGCCAGTGTCGTGGCCAGCAAGGGCGGCGCCGTGGTCTCCGCCGTGGTCGACACCATGCAAGAGATTAATGAATCCGCGCGCAAGATCGCGGACATCATCAGCGTCATCGACGGTATCGCGTTCCAGACGAATATCCTGGCCCTGAACGCGGCGGTGGAGGCGGCGCGCGCCGGCGAACAAGGCCGTGGCTTTGCCGTCGTTGCCAGCGAAGTACGCAACCTGGCGCAGCGCTCGGCGACTGCCGCCAAGGAGATTTCGGCATTGATCGGCGTCTCGGTCGCGAAAGTGGATGCCGGCTCAAAACTGGTGGAGCAAGCCGGCGCCACGATGGACGACATCGTGACGAGCGTGCGTCACGTCAGCGGCATCATCGCCGAGATCACTGCCGCGAGCGAAGCCCAGCATGCCGGCATCCAGCAAGTGAACCGTGCGGTAGATCAAATGGACGAGGCAACCCAGCAGAATGCCGCCCTGGTCGAAGAGGCGGCCGCGTCCGCGGCAGCGCTCAAGGAGCAAGCAGGCAGGCTGTTGCGCACCGTGCGCGTGTTCCGGATCGGCGCCGAAAGTGGCCCGCTGCGAATCGCGGGCTGAGCCGGTAATCCCTACACGGCCTCAGCCGGCGCTATCGTTCAGGCTCTTGCGCAGATTCACCAACTGGTCGCGCAAGGCCGACGCTTCGTCGACCGAACACTGGGTTGCGCACAACACCGCCGGCATCACGCTAGCGGCTTCTTTCCTCAAGGCGTTGCCGGCGTCGGTCAGGCTGATGATCACCTGGCGTTCGTCGCTGCGCGCGCGGTTACGCTGCACCAGGCCCTGGGCTTCCATACGCTTGAGCAAAGGCGTCAAGGTCGCCGAGTCGAGGAACAGGCGTTCGCCGATGTCGGACACGGTCAATTGATCTTGTTCCCACAAAACCATCATCACAAGATATTGCGGATACGTGAGCCCGAGCTTGGGCAGCAGGCCGCGGTATACCCGCATCATTGCCAGCGACGTCGAGTAAAGGGCAAAGCACAGTTGCTCGTCGAGCATGGGCGCGGCAGGGGCAGTAGAGGCGTTCGTGTTCATGCATCCAATATAGGTCGCACACTAGATAATTGCAAGCGATGATTAACGCTTATGCCCGGCGTCAAGGCTGATGGTGACTAGGGAGTGTGCGGGCACTTACATTGCCGTATCTCTGCAATACGGGAAGTTGTCCGATTGACGTCGGACTGGCAGGATCAGGCAAGAGCTCGGCAGGAATCGTCTACCTCTCTCATCAACATGCGTCCTATGATGAGTGCTCATTATTTGCGCGGAGGATCCCCATGAAACTGATCGACACTATCTATATCAAGGGACAATTCATCAAGCCGCATGGCAGCGAGCGTTTCAGCCTGGTCGACCCGGTCACCGAGGAGGAGGCCGCGCAAGTCATCCTGGCGGACGAGGTCGATGCGGAAAATGCGATCGCCGCCGCGAGCGTCGCATACCGTGAGCTCGCCGGCGCTTCACGTGAACAGCGCATGGACTGGCTCGCACGCCTGCACCACGTGGTCGCAGATGCCGAAGAAGAATTGGTCGCGACAATGATCGAAGAATACGGCGGCCCCCACGCCATTTCGCGCGCGACGTCGAGGCGGGCCGCCGCCTCGTTCGACCAGGCACGTAGCCTGCTCGCCGACTACCCGTTCGAGCGTCAGGTCGCCAGCGCGCGCGTGCGCATGGAGGCACTGGGCGTGGTTGGCCTGATCACGCCATGGAATGCGAATTACGGCATGATCTGCAGCAAACTCGCAATGGCGATCGCCGCCGGCAGTTCGGCAGTGATCAAGCCGAGTGAATTGAGCGCACGGCAGACAGATCTGCTGACCCGTGTACTGCACCGTGCCGACCTGCCGCCAGGGCTATTCAATATCCTGACTGGCCGCGGCGACGTGGTTGGCGCCGCCTTCGTTCGCCACCCGGGCATCGCGAAGATCTCGTTCACCGGCTCCACCGCGGTCGGCAAGTCGATCGTGCGCGGCTGCGCCGATACGCTCAAGCGCGTCACCCTGGAGTTGGGCGGCAAATCGCCCACGGTCCTGCTCGACGATGCGGACTTCGGCAAGGCCATGCCACTGATCGCGGCGGCCGCCACCATCAACAGTGGCCAGGCCTGCCTGGCGGGGACACGCCTGCTGGTGCCACGGGCGCGGTTGCAGGAGGTCGAGCAAGGTATCGTCGCGACGTTCGCAGCCCTGACGGTGGGCGATCCACGCGACCCGGCAACCCGGATCGGGCCCATGGTCAGCGCTACCCAGTATCAGCGTGTACAAGGATACATCCGCAAGGGTATCCAGGAGGGCGCCACGCTGCTGCTGGGAGGCACAGGTTTGCCCGAGGGTTTGGAGCGGGGTTACTTCGTGCGGCCTACGGTCTTCAGTAATGTGAGCAACGACATGACCATCGCAAGAGAAGAAATCTTCGGGCCGGTGCTGTCGGTGATTGCCTACGACGATGAAGAAGACGCCATTGCTATCGCGAACGATACGATCTATGGCTTGCACGCCAATGTGTTCTCGGGCGACGTGGCGCGCGCCAATCGGGTCGCCCGTCGCATCCAGGCAGGTCGTGTTTTTATCAATGGCTTGTATGACGAGCCGATGGCGCCGTTCGGTGGATTCAAGCAATCCGGTCTCGGACGTGAATTCGGCGTATTCGGGTTGGAAGAATATCTTGAACCGAAAACCTTGCTGGGCTATGAACAATCGCTCTGAACCTGAGTTGCTCCGGCTGCTGCTGGCGGCGGTAAGCCAGCGCTACGCCGAGGCGGGCGGCATCGATGACCTGCCGACGGCGCTGCCCTGGCTGGGACTGGTCCGGCGCCGGGCCCCGACGCCGATCGGACGCGGCATGCTGGAACCGTCGATGTGCCTGATGCTGCAGGGCGAGAAGCAGATGCTGGTCGGTGAGCGCATACTGCGCTATGCGCCGGGTTGTTATGTGCAGGCGGGCACGGCAATGCCGGTATCGGGCCAGGTCATGCGCGCTACCGACGACGAGCCCTACTATGGCATCCGCGTCGATCTCGACCTGAAGGAACTCGCATCCTTCCTGCTCGAGATGCGGATCCCGATGCCGCCCCAGGATGACGACCCGCCATTCGTCAGTGTCGAGACGGCGGGGAAGGCGTTGCTGGAATCCCTGGAGCGCCTGCTGCGGCTGCTTGACCGGCCGTCGGACTTGCCCGTCCTCGGCCACCTGCTCAAGCAGGAAATCCTGTATCACCTGGTGACGGGGCCTGGTGGGCCTACCCTGACACGCGGCCTGATGGGCGGTCGGCACGAGTCCGCCGTCAACAAGGCGATCGGCTGGATCCGTGAGCATTTCGATGCACCATTGCGAATTGCCGAACTGGCCGAAGAGGTGCACCTGAGCCCATCTGTCCTCCACCGCCGCTTCAAGGCGGCGACGATCATGAGTCCGCTCCAGTACCAGAAGCAGGTGCGGCTGTTGGAAGCGCGCAAGCTCTTGATGAGCGGCGGCGCCGAGGCGGCCAATGTCGCCTTCCAGGTGGGATATGAAAGTCCATCGCAGTTCAGCCGCGAGTACCGCCGCCTGTTCGGCGCCTCGCCGTTGCAGGATGCAGAACAATTACGCGGCGTGGCGCCGGCGCCATGATTTGCCATCGCAGAACAATATTATTGCTGAGCACTTGCGCGACGGGGTAGGGCTTTGCTATAGTTCGCGTCCGCTTCGGCATGACCGAAAAATGTTAACGTAATCAAGTGGTTACGCTAGCAAGATCGGCAGAGAAATCTGAGGCGAAGCGAAATGAGGGGTTGACGAAAAACGAAAAACACTTCGGCCAGCTACGACGAGGAATATGATCGCACGATACTGAACACGTAAGCTTTCGTTAGCTGAAAAACGTCGTCCCCGCGCAGGCGGGGACCCAAGTATCAAGCGCTCCACTTCAGGATATCGAAGTGGCTGAGCCAGCAAACTTGGGTCCCCGCCTGCGCGGGGACGACGTGCGTATTGCAGTGATCAGTTCGGCTGCGTGCCGCCCAACTGCTTCTTGAAGTAGGCCTCGATCAAGCCATACACGTGGCGCTGGTTGGTGCGGCCCGAAATGCCATGCTTGGCGCCCGGATAGGTCATCAGGTCGAACTGCACATTGCGCTTCACGAGCTCGTCGATCAGCAGGGTGGTGTTCGAGAACAGCACATTGTCGTCGGCCATGCCGTGGATCAGCAGCAGGTGCGATTTCATGCCGTCCAGGTGGGCGAACACGCCGCTGCGTTTATACGCTTCCGGATCGCCCTTCGGCGTGCCGCCCACGTAGCGCTCGGTATAGTGGGTGTCGTACAGCGCCCAGTCGGTCACCGGCGCCACCGACACGCCCATTGCGATCTTGTCCGACGCCGCCGACAGCAGGCGCAGCGTCATGAAGCCGCCATAGCTCCAGCCGAACACGCCCACGCGCTTCGGATCGACGAAGCTCTGCTTGGCTAGCCAGTCGATGCCGGCCACCTGGTCTTCGACTTCATGCTGGCCCAGATTGTTGTGCAGGACGTCGGTGAACTGGCGTTCGCGGCGGCCCGAGCCGCGGTTGTCGAGGCGGAACACCACGAAGCCCTGCTGCGCCATGTACTGGTCAAAATAATTGCCCCATGCACGGGTCACGCGCTGCGAGTGCGGGCCGCCATAGGTGAACAGGAACACTGGGTAGCGCTTGTTGGCATCGAAACCGGCCGGCTTGATGATCGAATAATGCAGGGTCTGGCCATCGGCCGCCTTCAGGGTGCCGAACTCGGTCGGCAGGTGCGCATCCAGGTGGCGGGTGTACGGATGCTTGTCGTCGAGCGCGTTCTTTTCGATCCACTCGACCATGCTGCCGTCGGCGCGGCGGATCGATACCTGCGGCGGGGTGTTCGGGTTCGAGTAGGTGTCGACGAACAGCTTGCCGTTGCCGGCGAAGGCGGCTTCGTGCCAGCCGTCGCCCTGGGTGATGCGGGCCGGCTTGTCGGCGCCGCGGCCGTCCAGCGCCAGCGCATAGGTCTGCTTGTCGATCACGGCGTCGCGGTTCGACGAGACATACACCTTGCCGGCGCCTTCGTCGACCGCCAGGATGCCGTCCACGCCCCAGTTGCCGCGCGAGATCGGGTGCAGCAGCTTGCCATTCAGGTCATACAAATACAGGTGCTTGTAGCCGCTGCGTTCGGAAGCCCAGATGAAGGCCTGGCGATTCTTGAGGAAGCGCAGGTCGTTGTGGACCTCGACCCAGGTCCTGGAATTCTCGGAGAACAGTGGACGCTGGGCCAGCGTGGCGACGTCGACCGCCACCAGGTCGAGGCGCTTCTGGTCGCGCGTCTGGCGCTGGTAGACCAGGGTCTTGCCGTCGGCGCTGAAGTCGGCGCGCACCAGGTAGACGTCCTTCTCCGCGCCGAGGTCGATCTTGCGCTGGACGCCGGTGGCCGGATTGACGACCATCAGTTCGATCGCCACGTTCGGGTCGCCCGCGGCCGGGTAGTGCTGGTCGATCACCTCGGTGCGGTCGGCGAAGATCTCGAAGCGGCGCACCACCGGCACCGGCGCCTCGTCGTAGCGGCGGTAGGCGATGTGGGAATCGTCCGGCGCCCAGTAGTAGCCGGTGGTCTGGCTCATCTCTTCCTGCGCGATGAACTCGGCGGCGCCGTTGTGCACGGTGCCCTTGCCGTCGGTGGTCAGCTGGCGCTCGGCGCCGGTGGTCAGGTCGATCACCACCAGGTTCTGGTCACGCACGAAGGACACATAGCGGCCGCGCGGCGAGATCTTCGGATCGGTGACGTTGCCCGACGCTACCTTGCGCGCGGCTTCCGGCCTGGCGGCGTCCACCAGGTACAGGTCACCGCCGATCGGCACCAGCAGCTGCTTGCCGTCGGGCGACCAGTAATAGCTCAGGATGCCCGACAGGCCGGCGGTACGCGCGCGTTCGCGGCGCGCTTTTTCTTCGAGCGACAACTCTTCGTTGGGCACCAGCTGCTTGGAATCGACCAGGCGTTGGGTGGCCTTGCTCTTCGTGTTGTATTCCCACAGGTCGAGACGGTACTGGTCGTCGGCGCGCGGGCGCAGGAAGGTCACGCGTTCGCCATCCGGCGACACGCGCAGGTTGCGCACGCTGGCGCCGGCCAGCGAGGCTTCGCCGTAGATGCGGTCCAGGGTCAGGCGTTCGGCCATGGCGGGAGAGGCCGCCAGGGCGGCCAAAAGGAGGAGAAGAGGGCGCATTGATGTCTCTTGAGGATTATTAATTTACAGCAATCGCGAGACGATACCAGAGTCAGCGGGCCTGCGCCATGGCGCCATCGCGGATCTTCCGGCGCGCCAGCTTCTCGAATTGCCAGGTCAGCAGCACCGCCGCCACCGTCAGCGCCACCACCAGGCCGATCCAGAAACCGGTGGCCTGCATCGGCTCGCTAGGTGTCCACGGGAACCAGGCCGGCGCCAGGCCCAGGATGCAGCCGAGCGGCAGCGACAGGCCCCAGAACGACAGCAGCTGGATCACCATCGGCGGGCGCGTCACCTGGTAGCCGCGGATGGCCGAGGCGGTGGCGACCTGGGTCGAATCGGACAGCTGGAACAGGGCCGCGAACAGCAGCAGGTGGGCGGTCACCTGCTGCACCGCCGGGTCGGAGGTGTACATCGCCGCGATCTCCCAGCGGAACAGGGCGATGCCGATCGCCGCCAGCACGCCGAAGCTGACCGAGACGCCCACGCCCACCCAGCCCACGAAGCGCGCCCGCACCGGGTCGCCTTCGCCCATCGCCTGGCCGACGCGGGTGAGCATGCCGATCGCGAAGCTGAGCGGCACCATGAACACCAGCGAGGCGAAATTGAGCGCGATCTGGTGCGAGGACACCTGCACCACCCCATAGCGCGCCACCAGCAGGCTGATCAGGCCAAAAGCGCTGACCTCGGCAAAATAGGTGACGCCGATCGGCAGGCCCAGGCGCAGCTGGGCGCCAATTTCTCGGGTGTCCGGGCCTTCGTAGCGGTCGAAGGGGTAGGTGAGGCGGTAGGCGGGCGCGCGCGTGATCCACCACAGCATGGCGCCCAGCATCAGCCACAGGGCGCTGGCGGTGGAAATCGCGCAGCCGACCGCCCCCAGTTGCGGGAAGCCGAATTTGCCGTACACCAGTACCCAGGCCACCAGGGTATTGAACAGCAGGCCGAGGATGGCGATCCACATGATCGGCTTGGTCTGGTTGATGCTGGTGGTGTAGCCGTACAGCGCGCGGTAGACCCCGAAAGCCGGCATGCCGACGCTGATCACGTGCAGGAACAACGAGGCGCGGTCGGCTACATGGCCGTCCATGCCGATGTGGTCGAACAGCAGCGTGCACAGGTTGGCGAACAGGCAGCCGACCAGGCCGACCAATAATCCCTTCCACATGGCCTGGCGCACCGAATGCGGCACCCGGTCGTGGCGCGCGGCGCCGATCTCGTGCGCGACCACGGTATTGATCGCCATCATGGTGCCCATCACCGTGACCAGCACGATCGACCACACCGCCGTGCCCAGCGACACCGCGGCCAGCTCGTCAGCGCTGACGTGGCCGGTGAGGGCGACGTCGACCACGCCCATGCCCACCGTCGCCAGCTGGCCGACCAGGACCGGCCATGACAGGCGCCACAGGGTAGCGATCTCGGTGCGGACGGGCGTGGCGGAAGGGGCGGCGATCGGGTTCATGGTGCGGCAACGTGAAGAGGGGAACCCGTGATTTTACTGACTTATTGTCAAGCCCGGTACCGGCGCTTGCTTCCCGTCGTTAATGTTGTGACTTCGCAAGACAAGTTTCCGCGATCTGCACCACCGTAGAGCGACAAGCTGAGGAGGGTCGCGATGGAAGAACTGCTGCCGTACTACGAGCGCGAACTGGTCTACCTGAACACCGTTGGCCGCGAGCTCGCCCACCAGTATCCGCGCCTGGCGGCCGAGTTGGGCCTGGGCCCCGAAGGCAGCGAAGACCCCCATATCCGGCGCCTGATCCAGGCCTGCGCGCTGCTCAATGCGCGTACCGCGAAAAAGCTCGACGACGACTATCCGGAACTGACCGAAGCCCTGCTGGGTAGCCTGTATCCGCACTTTTTGCATGGCATGCCGAGCTGTTCGATCGTCCAGGTCGGCGGCGCCGACCCGCAGGCCCGGGCCGGCAAGATCGAGCAGGTGCAGGAAGTCGCCCGCGGCACCGAAATGAGTTCGCTGGCCGCGCGCGGGGCGCCCTGCGTGTTCCGCACCACGGCCGGCCTGGCGCTGGCGCCGGTGGCGGTGGCGCGCGCCTGGTTCGAGCCGGTGGCCCACGTGCCGCCGCGCATCCGGCTGCCGCCGCGCGCGGCGGCCTGCGTCCCGCCCGGACGCGGGCGGCGCCGGCGCGCGGCTGGCGGGCGGCAGCGGGCGGCCTTCGAGGCGGGCCGGATCGATCCACTTGAGCAGGGTGCAGAACAGCAGGTCGGGATCGATCGGCTTGGTCACATGGTCGTTCATGCCGGCCAGGCGGCTCAGCGCGCGGTCGCTGGCCAGCGCGTGGGCGGTCATGGCAACGACCGGCAGCTCGCGCAGGCGCGGGTCCTGGCGGATCTCGCGGGTGGCCGTCAAGCCGTCCATCTCGGGCATCTGGATGTCCATCAGCACCAGGTCGTAGTCGCCTTCGCGCGCCATGCGCACCGCTTCCAGGCCATTGAAGGCGACGTCCACCTGCATGCGGGCGGCGGCCATGAAGTCGAGCGCCACTTCGCGGTTGTTGGCATTGTCTTCGGCCAGCAGGATGCGCGCGCCATCGAGGCGCGGCAGGTCGGCCATGGCCGGTAAATAATTTTCCATTGTGTCATTTGGGCCCAGCTGCGGGTGCAGGACCTGCAGCAGACTGTGGTAAAGCAGCGCGGGGCCGACCGGCTTGTGGAGGAAGGCGTCGACCGGCAGTTCGCCTTCCTCGGCCAGCACGGTCTCGCGGGTACAGGCCGAGATCATCAGGATCGCGGGCGGCGGCGGGTGTCCCGGCCCCTGCGCGTCCTGGCGGATGCGGCGGATGGTCTCGATGCCGTCCAGGCCCGGCATCAGGTAGTCCATCAGCACGATCTGGTACGGCGTGCCGGCATCAACGGCGCGCGCCAGCAGGGCCAGGCATTCCTCGCCCGAAGCGGCGGCGTCCGCGCGCACCCCGAGCGTCTCGAGCATCTCGGACAGCGCGGCGCGGGCGGTGGCGCTGTCGTCGACCACCAGCGCGCGCACGTCGAGCAGCAGGGCGCGGCGCACCGCGCTGGCGGCGGACTGGCCCTCGGCCACCCCGAGCGGGACGGTGAAGGTGAAGCGGCTGCCCTGCTGGGGCGCGCTCTGGACCGAGATCCTGCCGCCCATGAGTTCGACCAGCTGGCGCGAGATCGACAGTCCGAGCCCGGTGCCGCCGTACTTGCGGGTGGTCGAGCTGTCGGCCTGGCTGAACGACTGGAACAGGCGGCCCACCGCCTCCGGCGTCATGCCGATGCCGGTGTCGGTCACCGAGAATGCCAGCGTGACCTGGCCGTCGGCGCTGGCCACGGTGTCGACCGCGACCACGATCTCGCCGCGCTCGGTGAACTTGACGGCATTGCCGGTCAGGTTGATCAATACCTGGCCGAGGCGCAGCGGGTCGCCCACCAGGCCGTGCGGCACGCCGGGGCCGACCCGGAAGATCAGCTCGATGCCCTTGGCCTCGGTCTTCACTCCCAGGAGGCTCGACAGGTGCTCGAGCATCTCGTCGAGGTCGAACGGCACCTGCTCGATGTGCAGCTTGCCGGCCTCGATGCGCGAGAAGTCGAGGATGTCGTTGATGATGCCCATCAGGTGTTCGCTCGCGCCCAGGATCTTGCCGAGGTAGTTGCGCAGGGCCGGCGGCGGCTCGCTCATCAGGGCCAGGCGGCTCATGCCGATGATGGCGTTCATCGGGGTGCGGATCTCGTGGCTCATATTGGCCAGGAATTCGGACTTCATGCGGGTGCTGGCTTCGGCGCGCAGCATCTGGTCGCGGATCGCCTTGGTGCGCAGGCCGAGGATACGCATGAAGACCAGCATGTCGAAGGTGCTGCCGAANGGACTTCATGCGGGTGCTGGCTTCGGCGCGCAGCATCTGGTCGCGGATCGCCTTGGTGCGCAGGCCGAGGATACGCATGAAGACCAGCATGTCGAAGGTGCTGCCGAATACCAGCGCGTGCATGGTCCAGAAATTGGCAGGCAGCTTGCCGTTGATCAGCTGGGCCGTGACCACCGACGAGGCGAACGCCACCGCCCATCCGATCAAAAAGTAGATGCCGACCATGTCGCCGGCGCGCGCGCGGCGGAAGGCGCCGGGCAGGCCGAGCAGCATCGGCATGATGCCGAGAGTGCCGACGATCAGCACCAGGTAGCGGTGGTTGATCAGGCCGGCGGCGAAGCCCGCCGCGGTCAGGAGGCACAGCCCGGCCAGGGTCTTCATCAGCATGCTGAAGATGCGGTCGCGCCCCGGGCGCGCCAGCGACTGCTCGACGAACAGGTAGGCGCCGCAGGAGGCCAGGATCGAGGCCAGGCCGGCGCCATGCTCGAGCAGCCACAGGTTGCCCGGCCACAGGTACTGGCCGGCGGTGCCGAACCAGGCGGCCGAATAGACGGTCACGCCGGCCGCCAGCAGCGCATACTTGCCGAACAGGTGTTCGCGCAGCGTGATCCACTGGCCGATCGCGTACAGGAATAGCGTGATGCGCAGGCCCAGCAGCAGGCCTTGCAGGATCTGTTCGCCGAGGGCGGTGGGCAGCACGGCGTTGGGCTGCATGAAGCTGATCGGCAGGATCTTGGGCCCGACCGAGGTTACCCGCAGCAGCACCGTATAGTCGTTGCCCGGCGTGAAGCGCAGCACGGCGGCCGGCACCCGCCCCTTGAGGGCGTCGCCCGACGGCTGCTGCATGCGGCCCAGGGTGGCGATCTTGCGCAAGCCGTCGCTGCCCGCGATGTGGACGTCGACTTCGTCCAGCAGGGCGTAGTCGATCTGCATCACCCAGCCGTTGGTCGCGTCTTTCGGGACCGACACCGGAATGCGGACCCAGGTGGTGCCGGGTTGCATGCCGAGACTCGCATAGGCGGTGCGGGGCGTCGCGAAGCGGTCGGCCGCCGCCAGCGCCGCGGCGGCGTCCAGGCGGCTGTCGGCATCCTGCAGCACGGTGACGGCCGGCCAGGCCTCGACCACCTCGGCGTCGCGCGCCAGTTGCAGGGGCGCGACCTGGGCCGCCGCCGTGGAGATGTGAAGGACCAGCAGCAGCACGAGGGCGCAGCAGGCGCGCCATGCGCGGAGTAGCACGGCCAGCTTCATGCGGCTTCCCGGCGCCAGCGGAACAGGCCGCAGGCGGCGCAGAACAGCGGGATGCCCATCACGAACAGGGCGATGGTACGGGTCTCGACCGGCACGCCCTGGGTCGCTTCATAGACCATCAGGCCGCCGTACAGGCCGAGCGGCACCAGCACGTCGCGCAGGCGCGCCTTTGGCGCCGGCCCCGCTGCCGTGCGGCGCAGCGCCAGGCGAAAGGCGAACACGATAGCGAAGGCCACCAGCATCCAGCCGACGAAGCCCTGCAGGGTCTCGCCGAACCACCAGCCGTCGTGCTTGACCATGATCCAGGCCTTGAGCTTGTACACCATATAGGGATCGACCCCGAGGTCGTAGGCGGTCACCACCAGGGCCGCCAGGAATGCCATCGCCACGCTGCGCCGGGTGGAGGTGGCGCCGTCGGCCGGGACCTGCCACACGATCAGGTTGGCCATCACGTAGCCGGTGTAGGTGAGGGCGAACCACATCAGCGGAATCACCACCGGCACCTCGCCCAGCCGCGGGCCGAGCACGTCGGTGTAGTCGTAGCTGCCGAAGAACCAGCCGTCGCTGGCGCCCATCTGCTCGGCGAACCAGCCCACCGGCAGTGCAATCAACGCCAGCCACAAGGCCGGCCTGGCCCCGAGCACGTGGGCGGCGCTGGCCAGGCACAGGCCCGCCATCAGCAGCGAGCTGGCCACCAGCAACTGGGTCTGCACGGGCCAGCCGCGCAGCAGCAGCGGCGTGGACAGCATGGCCAGCGCGGTAAGGCCCAGGGCAAGGCGGGAAAGGACGGGTGGCGTGAGCGTCATCTTGTGGATCCTTTGCGGGAGGCGAAAGGCGCCCGATCGGGCGCCTCGCAGTCTAGCAGGAACGCCCAGCCGTGGACAGGGGAGGTTGCAACCCGGGCTGCAAGCCGGGCTGCAACCCGAGGCGCAGCGCCAGCGCCGCCAGCGGTGCCAGGGCGGCGTGGTACTCGATGTCCCCGACCGCGCGCCGCACCGGTTCCAGGTCCGCCGCGTGGGCGCTGCCGGCCAGCAGGGCCTCGAGTTCGGCCAGCGCGTCCTCGGCGCGGGCGTCGTCGGCGCGCAGGCAGGCGTCCAGGCGCTGTACCACCTCGGCCAGCGCGCGCGGGTCCAGCGCCGGCGGCAGGGCGGCCGCCGCCAGGCCGGCCAGGCCGGCCAGCACCAGCTCGGCCGCCGCCACCAGCGACGGCACCTGCACCCCGACCTGGTCGTATTTGCCGGCGCGCAGGTCGTGTTCGAGGCGGCCGGCGGCGCCTGACAGCTCGAGCGCGCCGACGTAGGCCGCGCTCGACTTCAGGTTATGGGCCAGCGACTGCAGCAGCGCATGGTCGCCGCCATTGAGCGCGCCGCGCAGAAGGTGCGGCGCGCTGCCGTACTCGCGCACGAAGCTGCCGGCGCGCTTTTCCAGGCGCAGGCGCTGGCCGTCGACGTTGTCGAGGGCCCGGCGCCAGTCGATCCCGGGCACGACCGGCAGCGGGCCACATCGTCGAGGACGTGACCGACCTGTGCCCGCGCATGGCCATGATCGCCAAGGGCACCGTGCTGCTGCAGGGCGAGCCGCAGGCCGCGATCGATACTCTGAAAAGCCGTGTCTGGCGCCGCACCGTCAGCCAGGAAGCGCTGCCCGACTACCAGGAGCGCTTCAATGTGCTGTCCACCCGCCTGGTGGCGGGTCGGCCGCAGATCAATGTGTATGCCGAGTCGCAGCCGGACGACGGCTTCACCAGCGTCGAGCCGGACCTGGAAGACGTCTACTTCCTCCAGATCCGCAACGCCAGCCGCGCATCTAGCCAGGCATCTGCGCCGGCCCAGGCTGCGCCGGTGACGGCGTGAGGAGCACGGCATGCTGAGAGAATTCTTCAAGTTCGAGCTGGATTTCCAGCTGCGCCAGCCGCTGTTGTGGGTATGCGCATTGATCTTCGGCGCGCTGGCCTTCGGCGCCACCACCAGCGACGCGATCCAGGTCGGCGGCAGCATCGGCAACGTCAACCGCAATGCGCCGGTGGTGGTCGCGCAGCTGCTCGGCGTGTTCAGCCTGATGTCGATGTTCGTGGTCACCATCTTCATCGCAGGCAGCGTGCTGCGCGACAGCGAGATCGGCATCTCCGACATGCTGTTCGCCACGCCGATGAAGAAGCACGACTACCTGATCGGGCGCTTTGCCGCCGGCCTGGTGGCCTGCATGTTCATCTTCGCCCTGATCGTGCTCGGCACGATGCTCGGGCCGCTGATGCCCTGGGTCGACGCCCAGCGCGTCGGTCCTTTCCCGGGCGCCGCCTACCTGTGGGCGCTGGGCGTGCTGGTCGTGCCCAACCTGTTCTTCATCGGCGCCCTGTTGATGCTGCTGGCCGCCACCACGCGCTCGATCATGATGGTGTACGTCGGCGTGATGGGCTTCTTCGTGCTGTGGATCGTCGCTGGCAGCTTCACCCAGAACATCGACAACGAGTGGATCGCCGTGCTGGCCGATCCCTTCGGCCTGCGCGCCCTCGGCCGCGCCACGCGCTATTTCTCGACCGCCGAATCGAATGCCGGCCTGCCCGACATCCAGGGCTATATGCTGGCCAACCGCCTGCTGTGGAGCGCGGTTGCCGTGGCGCTGGTCGGCCTGACCCTGGTCCTGTTCAAGCCGCAGCGCGCCGGCACCGGCAAGCGCCTGTTCGGCAAGGCCAAGGCGCAGGTGCCGGCCGTCTTCGTGCCGGTGCAGGTGGCGCTGCCGCGCATCGCGCCGCGTTTCACCGGCGCCACGCGCTGGACCCAGTGCTGGCATATCTTCGCGTTCGACGCCGTCGCGGTATTCAAGAGCGTGCCCTTCCTGGTCATGCTGCTGTTCGGCGTGCTGAACATGGTGGGCAGTTCGAGCGTGCTCAATGAGATGTTCGGCACCGACGTCTACCCGCGCACCCACCTGATGATCGAGCTGCTGAAAGGCTCGTTCAACTTCCTGTTGATTATCATCGTGACCTTCTATGCAGGTGAGCTGATCTTCAAGGAACGCCAGGCCCGGATCGCCGACGTCAGCGACGCCATGCCGATGCCCAACTGGGCGCCGCTGGTGGCGAAAAGCCTCGCGCTGGTCGGCGTGGTGCTGGCCTTCCTGTTCGCCGGCATCCTGACCGCGATCGCCATCCAGCTGTTCCGGGGCGGGGCGCCGGTCGAATTTGGCGTCTACCTGAAGGGCGTGTTCATGGCCGGCCTGCCGTTCGTGCTGATGGCGCTGGTCGCCATCGTGCTGCAGGTCGTGACCAATAATAAATTCATCGGCTACCTGTTGATGATCGTGTTGATGGTCTCGCAGATCGTCCTGTCCGTGATGCACTTCGATCACAACCTGTACAACATCGCGCTGCTGCCGAATACCCCGTATTCGGACATGAACGGCTTCGGCCACTTCGTCACGGGCTGGGCGTGGTTTGCGCTGTACTGGACCCTGTTCTGCCTGGCGGCGCTGATCGTGGCCCAGGCCTTCTGGGTGCGCGGCCTGTCGGTCGAGTGGCGCTTCCGCGTGCGCGCGGCCGGGCAGCGCCTGAAGGGCGGCCCGGGCGTGGCGCTGGCGGTGTGCACGCTGGCCTTCGCGCTGGTGGGCGGCTGGATCTTCCACAATACCGTGACCCTGGGCGGCTACGAAGCGAAGAACGTCAGCATGGACAAGCAGGCCCGGTACGAGAAGAACTACCGCCAGTACAAGGACCTGCCGCATGCGAAGATCGTCGACGTGCGCGCGGCAGTGGATATCTATCCGGAGGAACGCCGGGTGATGGTCAGGGGCAGCTACGTCCTGGTGAACAAGACCGACAAGCCGCTCGACACCCTGCGCCTGCAACTCAATCCGGACGTGGTCACCACCCTCGGCAAGCTGCCGGCGCACCAGGTCATGCTGGACGATAAAGAGTCCGGCTTCATGATCCTCAAGCTCGCCGACGCGCTGGCGCCGGGTGCGCGCCTGCAGCTGGACTTCACGGTCGACGCACGCCGTCCGGGCTTCTCGAATGCGGGCGAGGCCGATACCTTCAACCTGAACGGCACCTTCTTCAACAACCGCGAGTTCTTCCCGCTGATCGGCTACCAGAGCGACTTCGAGCTGACCGACCGTAATGAGCGCCGCAAGCGCGGGCTGGGCGAGCCGGTGCGCATGGCCAGGCTCGAGGACGAAGCGGCGCGCGCCAACTCCATGTTCGGCGCCGATGCGGACTGGATCGATTTCGAAACCACGGTCTCGACCAGCGGCGACCAGATCGCGCTGGCGCCGGGCTACCTGCAACGCTCGTGGACCCAAAACGGCCGCAACTACTATCACTACAAGATGGACCAGAAGATGATGCCGTTCTTCGCCTACCTGTCCGCCAACTGGCAGGTGAAGAAGGGCGACTGGAACGGGATCCCGATCGAGATCTACCACGATGCCAAGCATGGCTACAACGTGGACCGGATGATCGAGGCTACCGCCAAGTCGCTGGACTACTTCACCACCGAGTTCACGCCTTACCAGCACAAGCAGGTGCGCATCCTGGAGTTCCCCAACTACCAGAGCTTCGCCCAGTCGTTCGCCAACACGATCCCGTTCTCGGAGTCGATCGGCTTCATCGCCGACCTGCGCGACAAGGAAGACATCGACTATGTGTTCTACGTAACGGCCCACGAGATGGCGCACCAGTGGTGGGGCCACCAGGTCACGGCCGCCAATGTGCAGGGAGCGAGCATGCTGATCGAATCGCTGTCGCAGTATTCGGCGCTGATGGTGATGGAGAAGGAATACGGCCGCCACCAGATGCGCCGCTTCCTGCGCCATGAACTCGACCGCTACCTGCGCTCGCGCGGTGGCGAGATCATCGAGGAACTGCCGCTGGCGCGCGTGGAAAACCAGGACTACATCCACTACCGCAAGGGCAGCCTGATCTTCTATCGCCTGCGCGACGAGATCGGCGAACAGGCGCTCAACCGCGCGCTCAAGCGCTTCCTCGAAGACAAGGGCTACCAGGAGTCGCCGTTCACCACCTCGCGCGAGCTGCTCGACTATATCCGTGCCGAGGCGCCGCCTGAAAAGCATGCCCTGATCGCGGACATGTTCGAGAAAATCGTGTTCTACGATAACCGCGTGATGGAAGCGACGGCGAAGAAGCGCCCGGATGGGCAGTGGGACGTGACGATGAAGCTGCACCTGTCCAAGATGGAAGCCGACGGCAAGGGCCAGGAAACGGCGCGGGCCTATGACGAGGCGGTCGAGATCGGCGTGTTCGCCCGCGCCAAGGGAGCGAAGGAGGCCGACGAGAAGGTGCTGCTGCTCGAGAAGCGGGTGCTGTCTGGCGACAACCCGGTGCTGACCATCACCGTGAAGGAGCAGCCATTCGAGGTCGGCGTCGATCCTTACAACAAGATGATCGACCGCGTTTCGCGTGACAACCGCAAGGAAGTCGCCATCGAGTGATCGTTGCGCATCATGGACGGCAAACGAGGCATACTAACTTTGTCGTTACTGCCACTGGCAGTAACGACTCCCCGCGAAGGCGGCGCCAGGCCGCCGGCCGCGCCGCGGCGCGCCGCTGTTCGGCCAGGTGGCGCAGGCGGCGCAGCGTCAGCGGCGAATCCTGCAGCGCGGCGCGTTCGCCGGCCGTCAGCGGCCGGCTGCCGTCCAGCGCCGCCGACAACACCTCGTCGGCCAGCGCCAGGCGGTCATCCGCGACCCGGCGTCCCAGCAATGCCTGCGCCTGCAGCTTGCGATCCAGTTGCGTCATGCCCATCGTCTTTCCTCCTCCATTCCCGCCATCTCGTTCAGGCGCGCGATCGCGGCTTCGCGCCGCTTGCGCAGGGTCGGCAGCGAGATCCCGTCCAGCCCGGCCAACTGCTGCATCGTCGGCAGCTCGCCGCTGTCGGGGTCCAGCCATTCGGACGGATAGCTGTCGTCGAATGGGCCGAGCAGCTTGAGATACACCGCCAGCCGCACCGGCAGGGAATCCTGCGCCATCCGGCGCGCCGCCCAGCTGGCGCGGTCCTCGCCCAGCGCCGCCAGTATGAGATAGTTGGGGGGGAGTGAAACCTGTTGCGCGACGATGGCCAGGTGGGCGACGTCCTGCGCCTCGGTGGCGTCGGCCTCGGGTTCCGGCTCGACGGCGTCCACCTCGTCCTGGCGCGCTTCCAGGATCAGGTCGGGGCCTGGNCCAGGTGGGCGACGTCCTGCGCCTCGGTGGCGTCGGCCTCGGGTTCCGGCTCGACGGCGTCCACCTCGTCCTGGCGCGCTTCCAGGATCAGGTCGGGGCCTGGCGTGCTGCCCTGTTCCGATTCGTCCAGCACACGCCAGTAGTCGTCCAGCCAGGCGCTGGCTTCGCCCGCGTCGTGCAGCCAGTCCTGGTCGCGGTTGGCCGACAGCAGTTCATATTCGCCGATCTCGCGCAGCATGGCGCCGATCTTTTCGAGACTGTTCTTCAGGCTGGCGAAACGCTTCGACCTGGTATGCAGCGGGCCCGGCGCGCCGGTGTGCTGCTCCAGGCTTTCGCTCCAGCGCATGATCCATTCGGGCTTGCAGTCGCCGATCGTGCGCAGCTGGCGCGCCTCGATCGGCATCGCCACCACTTCGCGCCCCAGGATGGCGCCGACCTGCGGCGCGTGTTCGCGCCAGCCTGCGAACAGGCGCGCTACCTCGTGGTAGGCGGTATCGAGCATGCGGTAGGCATACATGCGGTTCGGGCTGCAGGGGCGGCCGCAGGCGGCCTGGTAGTTGTCGCTGTCGACCTTGTCGCGCACGACCGCGTACAGGTCATTGAATTTCTTGCGCAGCAGGGCTTCGCCTCCGGCCTGGTGCCAGAACGGGCCGATGCGCGCATGTTCGGCCGCCACGGCAGCGCACAGGGCGGCCCAGTCGGCCGGACGCGCCTGCAACTCATAGACCAGGGTCAGCGCCAGTTCGCCGACCGTGTCGCCATAGCTGTTGCCGTGCACTCCGGCCCGGGCGCCGGCCGCGGACAAGGCCGGGGCCACCGCCTCGACATAGGCGCCGAGGGATTGTTCGGTATCCGGATCGAGCAGGATGGCTGGCCCGAGCCGTGCGCACGCATGCAGGGAGCATTGTCCCAACAGCTTGCGGACCTGCTCCCAACCGTGCTCCTGATACCGGGTTCCCGGCAAACGCATACCTTGCCCATCCTCTGTTTCACCCCGCCTACGTAGCGGATTGAAATAGATGATGCCATACAAACACGGCGTTGAGGCGCGCAAGAGACCCCTATTTGTCCCTCTTTTCCAACGACTGCCGTTCCATCGACTGCAGCAGGGCGGCCACGACCGGCGCCGCATGGCCGCCGCCGGTGGCTGCCGAGTGGCTGACGAAGGCGGCAAATGCCAGCCGTTCGGCCTGTCCCGGCAGGCTGCCCGGCTCGAGCCAGCCCATGAACCAGACGGTCGCCAGGCCATCCTGGCCGACCGGCGCCGTGCCGGTCTTGCCATACAGGCCAGGGCGCAGGGCGTCGAAAGTGGCGCCGCGGAAGACCCCGGCCGCGGTGCCGCCATCGATCACGCCCTTCATGCCGGCGCGCACCCGGTCCAGGCGCACGCCCAGATCCTCGCGCGGGCCCGGCTGCGCCGCGCGGCCGTCGAGCGACAACAGCAAGCGCGGCGTCACGGTGCGGCCCTCCCCGACCGCTGCCGCCACCAGCGCCATCTGCAGGGGCGTGGCCTGCATGCGCAGACCGATCGCCATCTGGCGCAATTCGTGGCGGCTCAGCACCGGATCGAGCCTGGACGCGCTGGCCTGCAGGGCATCCCATTCGCCCCAGCGGTAGTCAAGCGGCAGCAGGCCGCCGTCCAGCCGCAGCGGCTGGCCGAAGCCGAGCCGCGCCGCCATCGCCGCCACCGGCCGCACCGAGTCCAGCGCGCCGGGTTCGAGTTCGCGCGCGCCGGGCATGCCGCCATCTGGCTGGTCCATCAGGCTGCGGTCGCTCAGTTCAGCGCCCCAGGCGAACCAGGTATTGACGCTGTGCGCCATCGCCTGCGCCAGGCCCAGCCGCCCGTCCTGGGCGCGGGTGCTGGTAACCTGGTCGCGGAAATTGGTGATGCGGGCGCGGTTGCCATCGAAGGGATAGCTGGGCGCGCCGGTGCGGAAGCCGTAGCCGCCCGCCTGCGCCAGCCGGTCCACTTCGCCCAGCGGCAGCCCTTGCAGCAGCCCGTCGAGGCGCCGGTCGGAGCGCGCCGCCTGCTCAAGGCCCAGCGCGCTGACCACCTTGAAGGTCGATCCCGGCGCCCGGTGCGCGCCGCCGTCGTGCTGGAAGGCGGCGCTGCGCAAAGGGCTGCGGGCCGGGTCGGCGCGGTCGAAATCGCGCAGCTCGGCCCAGTGGCCGGGATCGGCCGCTCCGCCGCCGCTGGACGCCGCGGCCAGGATGTCGCCGCTGCCGGCGTCTAACAGCACCAGGCCGGCGCGCCGCTGTTCCAGGGGTTCCGACCCGCCGGCGCAAGCCTGCCCGTTCCAGCGGCCGCCGCGCAGGCCGATGCAGTCGAGCAACAGCTGGGCCCTGGCCTGCAGGCCGAGGTCGAGGCTCAGCCGGGCCTCGTGCCCGGCGCCATTCAGGCGGGCCAGCATGCCCGCCACGCTGCCCTCGTGCTGGCGGTGCACGCCCAGCAGCGGCGCCAGGCCGGCCTGCTGCGCCGGTTTCTGTCAGCACGCCGCTGGCTTCGTCGTAGCGATACCCAGTGGCCTTGCCGTCAAAGCCTTGTTCTTGCAGGAGACGGCCGACCGGGTCGTACTGGAATCGGTAGACGCTGCCGTTCTCGTTTTCCAGCGCGGCCAGGCGGCCGAGCGTATCCCACCTGTAGTGCAGGCCATGTCCAAGGGCGTCGATGCGCTTCGCGATCAGTCCTGCGGCGGTGTAGCGGTAAGCGGTGGTACGCGCGAGCGGGTCGGTGTGCGCAAGCAGGCGGCCTTCGGCGTCGTGGCGCAGCTGCTCCTGGCTACCGTCGGGGTGGATGATGGCGTCGAGCTGGCCGGGATGATTGCCACCGTCGCTGCCTTCGCTGTGCGCTTGCGCTAGCGTTTCGGCAGTGAGCGGCGTGTAGCGATAGCGGGTGACATTGCCGGCCGCATCGATGCTCTTGATCAGGCGCTGGCGGCCATCGTATTCCCACTGACTGCTGTGCCCGGAACAGTCGGTGTAGCCGGCGAGCTGCCCGTCCGGGGTGTAGGCAAGTTTCGTGACGCCGCCCTTGGCATCGGTCACCTTGATCGGTCGGCCGGCCTTGTCATACGCATATTCGGTCTTGTTGCCGCGCGGGTCGGTTTCCTCGACCAGGTGGCCTTGGGTATCGTAGTCGCGTTTCCAGATGCCGCCTTCGGCGTCGCGGATGCCGGTGACGCGGTGCTGGCCGTCATACTCGAAGTGGACCTGGCTGCCGTCAGCGCGGGTGTGGGTCAGCAGGTTCCCGTGGTCGTCGTAACGGTGATGTTCGCTACTGCCGTCGGTATGGATGTGACGGATGACGTTCTTGGCATTGTCGCGGAACAGCCATTCTTCGCGACTGTCCGGGTGCACGATGCGGTAGGTGTAGCCGGCGATGTCGTAGTAATAGCGGGTCTCGTGGCCAAGCGCATCGAGGACGTAGGTCAGGCGGATGTTCTTGTTCCACTCGAGCCTGGTGTCGTAGCTGCCGTCGTCGGCCCATTCGCGGATCGCTTTTGCGTTGAGCCCGCTGTCGATGCTGGTGTCGTAGGCGAGGTTCATGCCACGTCCAGTGCGGTCGGTATACCGGGTGACGAGGTGGCGGTCGTACTGGTACTGCCAGGCGGCGCCGTTTTCGTCCTGGGCGCGAATCAGGTCGCCGTGCTCATCGTAGTCGTAGGCGGCGAGCTGGCGCAGCAGCTTGCCGTCCTTGATTTCCCACACTGCGCGAATGCAGCCGCTACTGGCGTCGATCTGGGTACCTGCATGGGCAACAATGGTCTCGCCCTGCTTGCTGATGATGTCGCTGAGCACTTCCTCGCCAGCGTACGGACCACTGGCGACAACGTGGTCGTAACGCAGGCCGAGTGCGGCGCCGTCACGAGAATGCAGCGCGATCAGTCGGAAATGCTCCTTGCCCAAGTCGGCTACCTTGGCGCGCACCGTGTCGACGAGCTCGTAGGATTCGCGCCAGGGGCTGGGTGCGCCGTCTGGCAGGGGTTTGCCGAAGTCGAGCGTAAGCAGGGTGGCGCTCATACGGGTGAGCGTGATTTGCTCGACCGGGTCGTGGTGCCGCTGGCCCACGTCCAGCCAAGGGTAACGGTGACTGCGGCCGTCGGCGGCGTGATAGAGCAGGGCCGTGGGCTTTCCCTGGCCGACGACGTCGATACGGGTGTTGTACGGAGTGAGCCAGCGTGCGCCGAGGTTGCCGCGGTCATAGGCGGTCAATTGGCTGCGGTAGGTGCGGCTCCATTCGATGGGAAGCGGCGCATCCAGTATGAAGTCAAGGTGGGAGAAGGTTTCGGCGCCGGTGGCGAAGCTGATCGAGTGCGCGGTGCCGCCTTTTGCAGGGCACAGCTTGCAGGCATTGGCATCGCCCTTGGCTGGGGTTTGCTGGCCGGTGGCACCGAGCGCGTGACCGGGATTGTTCTTCTTGTGATCCGCGCCCTTGGCCGAGGGAACCAGCGCCGCATGCCGCTTCTTGTGCNCTTGGCTGGGGTTTGCTGGCCGGTGGCACCGAGCGCGTGACCGGGATTGTTCTTCTTGTGATCCGCGCCCTTGGCCGAGGGAACCAGCGCCGCATGCCGCTTCTTGTGCTTGACAACCGCGGCGCGCAGGCGCACCAGCATCCACCGGATGCTCATCTGCGCCTGTTCGTCGGCCAGGGCGGCGAGCCTGCCGCGGAACGCCGGCTTGAAGTCGGTCAGGTGGCCGATGATGCAGGCAAGTTTCCCGCTTAGATGCTTTCAGCGGTTATCTCTTCCGAACTTAGCTACCCGGCAATGCCACTGGCGTGACAACCGGTACACCAGAGGTTCGTCCACTCCGGTCCTCTCGTACTAGGAGCAGCCCCCTTCAAATTTCCAACGCCCACGGCAGATAGGGACCAAACTGTCTCACGACGTTTTAAACCCAGCTCACGTACCACTTTAAATGGCGAACAGCCATACCCTTGGGACCGGCTACAGCCCCAGGATGTGATGAGCCGACATCGAGGTGCCAAACTCCCCCGTCGATATGAACTCTTGGGAGGAATCAGCCTGTTATCCCCAGAGTACCTTTTATCCGTTGAGCGATGGCCCTTCCATACAGAACCACCGGATCACTATGTCCTACTTTCGTACCTGCTCGACTTGTCGGTCTCGCAGTTAAGCACGCTTATGCCATTGCACTATTAGCACGATGTCCGACCGTACCTAGCGTACCTTCGAACTCCTCCGTTACACTTTAGGAGGAGACCGCCCCAGTCAAACTGCCTACCATGCACTGTCCCCGATCCGGATAACGGACCAAGGTTAGAACCTCAAATGAACCAGGGTGGTATTTCAAGGATGGCTCCACGAGAACTGGCGTCCCCGCTTCAAAGCCTCCCACCTATCCTACACAGATTGATTCAAAGTCCAATGCAAAGCTACAGTAAAGGTTCATGGGGTCTTTCCGTCTAGCCGCGGGTAGATTGCATCATCACAAACATTTCAACTTCGCTGAGTCTCGGGAGGAGACAGTGTGGCCATCGTTACGCCATTCGTGCAGGTCGGAACTTACCCGACAAGGAATTTCGCTACCTTAGGACCGTTATAGTTACGGCCGCCGTTTACTGGGACTTCAATCAAGAGCTTGCACCCCATCATTTAATCTTCCAGCACCGGGCAGGCGTCACACCCTATACGTCCACTTTCGTGTTTGCAGAGTGCTGTGTTTTTATTAAACAGTCGCAGCCACCATTTTATTGCAACCCTTTCACCCTCATGGAGTAAACCAATCAAGTTACTAGGGCGTACCTTATCCCGAAGTTACGGTACCAATTTGCCGAGTTCCTTCTCCCGAGTTCTCTCAAGCGCCTTAGAATACTCATCTCGCCCACCTGTGTCGGTTTGCGGTACGGTCTCGTATGACTGAAGCTTAGAGGCTTTTCTTGGAACCACTTCCGATTGCTTCGTCGCACATGGCGACTCGTCTCAACCCCTTGAATTATGTGCCCGGATTTGCCTAAGCACCTTCTATGAGTCAAAAACTGACTATTCCAACAGTCAGACAACCTTCCGCGATCCGTCCCCCCATCGCATCATACGACGGTGCAGGAATATTAACCTGCTTCCCATCAGCTACGCATCTCTGCCTCGCCTTAGGGGCCGACTCACCCTGCTCCGATGAACGTTGAACAGGAAACCTTGGGCTTACGGCGTGCGGGCTTTTCACCCGCATTATCGCTACTCATGTCAGCATTCGCACTTCTGATACCTCCAGCATCCTTTACAAGACACCTTCGCAGGCTTACAGAACGCTCTCCTACCATAT